>JACDDF010000170.1 GCA_013817135.1 Nitrospirales bacterium | reverse complement strand
GAATGAGCGGCTTCATCAGATCGACTCCTAACGTGGGCATCAGCTTGTCAGGTGGCATTGGAAGATGGGACATGACAAATCAGCTCCTTATGAGGGTAAGGTCTTTTGTATCTTATCAAATCCCCAATAGCGGATGGAGAATTTTCACCGCTTTGTCATTCTGAGTTACGCGAAGAATCTGAGCCCAGCTCCACCGCTTAGCTAGATGCTTCGCGGGGCTCAGCATGACAACCAAAAAGGAACAAGGCTCGAATGGGCGTCAATCGGCTATCCCTCCCTCCATCTTGTCATCCTGAGTGAAACGAAGAATCTGAGCCCAGCTCAACCAGGCAACGGCTTAGCCAGATGCTTCGCGCTGCTCAGCATGACAACGATACGAATGAATGGTGACTAATTGAACCACTGTCATCCCTCCATCTTGTCATCCTGAGTCGGACGAAGGATCTGAGCCCAGCACAACCGGGCCACAGTTCAGCTAGATGTTTCGCGGTGCTCAGCATGACAATAGAAAGGAGGATTGTTCCTTACTGAAGCACCACTTCCCCTTCAGGGGTAAAGGAGTAGGTCTCAGCTCCGATTAATTCTAATACCTTTGCCAGGTCTTCCCAGTTGGGAATGGCGGCGGTGAGTTTTTCGATGTTTTTCATCTTGGCGATCGGGATGCGCTCCAGCCTAAAGGTAGGGATCAGGCTCCCCTGGAAGTGGATCGTCAGATTCAATTGGCCCCTGGCCACTTCCACCGTCACCCGTGAGGGATTCGCGAATTTCAATTGCGCACGAACATTGGAGATGGTCGGTTTGCTTCCTTCCGGATCCAGGAACACGAGGAGGCGATCCAGCGCTTCTTTCCCGATGTGCGTAATGTGCAGGGTGCATTCCAATCGGCTTAAATCCACGGCTCCCGTGGTTTCCTGCAACATGGTCGTGAGTCCAATCGTTGCGGCAATGTTGCTATCCCCTTTGATTTTGGAGTCTGTTTCGATGAGTCGGTTGGCATCGAGATTTGCCACTTCAAACTCCGCCGAAATACGCATGGGATGCTCAGCAGCAATGATGATATTTCCCCCAATCCCTCCACCCAACAAATTCATCGCAAGGTTTTGCATTTTGAGGGACTGTTGCTCAAACGCCAAATTAGTCGAGAAGTTTTCAATTGTGAATGGCCCGACCTGAAGACGATCAATGGTAAGGATCTGTCCGTTCCGGGAAAACGATTTGAGTTGGGCAATCCGGTCTGACGGCTGAAATTTCTTTTTTGGCGGAGACGGGAGTCCATCCGCTTTCCAGGTCAATGATTTTCTGAGTTGTATCCCACCGTTCATGTCATGCAGTTCCGTGCCATCACGAGTAAGGGAGAGTGTTTCAGACCCGATCTCCACGGAGGCATCCAGACCCCCTTGTTCTTTTTTGAGCATGGACAGGGTGACCAGGGCTTTGCCCTTTCCCTTTATCCCCAAGGGCTGTAAGGCTTCCTGAAAGGTTTCCACATCCAGAGCCAGGCGGGTGTGCAGTTGGGCAAAGAGTTTCGCCAATTGAGTGCCTCGATGCGAGGTGGAGGACAACAGCTCACGCAAGCCCACCACCGCACTCTTGATGGTAAGGTCGAATCCCTTAGATGCCACATGGATCGGGTCAATCTGGACTTCATTCAGATCGGGAGACACCATGTTCACATGCAGGGAGGTGTTGGCTAATTCCCTGATCGGGAGGGTGTCCGGCAAGTGAATCCGGTTGAGTGTGACATCCGTCGTGAGTTGGGTTTGAGGGGTGGCTCGTGGCGAATAGGCCATGGTCATGGTGCCGTTGCCCCCCTGAACCCGATATCCTGCGACGGCTCCCTCGAGATCCCGCAGCGTGAGTTTTCCATTGACTCCCAACGGAAGGGTCAATTTCTTGAGATCATCTTCCTTGGGGACCTTACCCGCCGCTCGCAGAACCAGGCTGACCCGTCCTTTTGGATTGATCTCCTCGATTCCCTTTATGAGTGGTCCCGAAAGATGCGGGAGAAGGTTGCCCACGTGAAGAAGGGGCAGCTGCAGATCTATATCAAATTGTTGGTTCGCCTGCTTATACCGGGCTTTTATCCCCATATCTAATATCCCTTCGCTGGTCAGTCGCAGGTTCTCCAGTAAATAATCTTGTTTGAACACATCTTCCTTGGTTTTTAATGACAGTCTGATTGACGGAAGGGTGGCCGTCTGGGAGGGATCCTGGTAGGCCATGTTGCCGAGCGTGAGTTGGAGCTGGTCTTCTGATCGAAGGCTGGTGGGCTGATAGGTCGGTGAGAGATTGCCTTGAAAGTTCGATTTCAGGATCACATGGCTGGTCCCGATTGTCACCGTATCAGCGGCATGGAGGTCAGAGAAATTTGAGGAAAATCCCACCGTTCCCTGAATTGCACCATTGATTTCCTGATAGCCGGAAGAAAGCAGGAAGGTGAGTTGGTTCATGGTGCCTTCTGCGCCGAAGGGTTTCAATTGCGCTTGAAGCGAGGACAGCTTGAGTGCGGCAGTCGCTTTTGCCCATTCGGGATGGAAATCCGGATGAAGTTCTCCGGTGGCGTGCAGCACAAAGGTATCCGGTTCGGACCCTTTCTGGAGAACGAGTCCTTGAAGCCTGTCCTTGGGGATGAGAGCGAGTAATGCGTTGATCTTTGGCGACAGACGAACCTTAAGCGAGGCATTCATGCCTTCCTTCGGAGCAGCATGAGGCTGAATCCCGCCGTTTATTTGTAAGGTGCCATAGGGGCTGAGGTCGACGTTCAGATGTTCTAAGTCTATGTCACGGGTGTGGTGGTTGCCACTGGTCTCGAGGGTAACGGCAAAAGGAAGATTGAAGGGTGTGCCAAGGAGTTCGCCGGGTAATGCCGTGGTGCCGGAGACATTCAGGTTTCCCGAAAAGGGTCCCGAGGCCTGGTAGTCGCTCTGGAGCCTCAAATCAAAGTTGTGTAGCCCATACGTTTGAAAGGTCAGATCATGAGTAGACAGTTTCGCCGAGACGTTCCCCATCAACGGGAGGTTCTCTTTGATCTGAAGTTCCTTGGCGGTGAATGCCAGATCTGTTGGTCCCACGGTCAGTGCGTGGTCTGGAAGATGTAATTCGATATTTTTTCCGTCCAATGCCGCATGAATGGTCCCCTCAAATCCGGAGTTGGAAAGCGAACCGGTGAGGGTGAATGAGGGAGAAAGATTTCCGTGAATCGAAGTCGTGGCAAAATCCGGCGGCACAAAATCTTTGGCGATGGCCATTATCTTCCCGAGGTCAAGATCCGTATCGGCCAGGGAAAGATTTACGCCTTTTTTTGTCAGGAAATCGTTGAGGGTTCCTGAAAGCGTGAGGCGAATCGCCGGATCCGATTCAATAGTCAGGTACTTGAGGTCAAGGTGTTCTGAAGGAAGATGGATGGCTGTGTCGAACTTCACGACCAAAGGCAGTTGAATATGTTGGCCTTGAAGGGCCACGGCGAGTTCCTCAACCTCAAACGTGCCGGCGAGATGCGCATCCTCCGACGAGATCCCTCCCGAACTTTGGAGATTGAGTTGGGTGAGGTTTACGGCGAGGTCCGGCGACACCATAACCTGGATGTTGCTCTCGATGATCTTGAAGGTTTCAAGATTAATCGAGACGGGAAGGGTCGGCAGCGTTGTTGGTTCAGATGGAGGGGGAGGCGGTGGTTCCTGGGGAGCCTTCATGAGTTCCGGCAGATTGAGTGAGACGTTGGCATGGTCGATGGAAATTTCGTTGATGGTGAGGGTGCCTTTCAGCAGTCCTAGAAGGCTGTAATCCAATGTCAGCTGTTCGAGTGTGAATGGAGGCTGGCTTGGCTTGCTCAATTCCAATTGACTGACCTCCAGGCCCGTAAGGAGGTTAAAAGAGAGAAATTGGATCCTGACCGTACCTTGAAGAAGCTCGGAGAGACGAACTTCCAGCTCTTGCCGGACCATGTCCGAAGGAAACCAATAGGTCAACAACAGACCCGCACAGAGTAGAAGGGCCAGAATGCCCATGCCTAACCAGAGGAACCATTTTAAGGCTTTACTTGATCGTGGGGGCTTTGGAGAAGGAGGGATGTCCTGGTGGAGGGTCTCGGGAGTCATGGAATGGGAACTGTCCTATTTCAAGCTGGCGAAGGCGCCTCGTAAGTAACTGGAGTTTTGTTTCCAGGAATGCCACGTAACAAGTATTACTTAAGAGTTTAGTAGACTTCACACCGTAAATAAAGGAATGACATTCTTGCGAGGATCATTGATAAGAAAGTCGTGAAGAGCAAGAGATCAGCAAAATCGTCTGGAAGTCTCCGCACCAATCATTCCTCATTTTCTCGGCATTATGAAGCATGAATCCATCTTCATCTTTTCGTCATCCCCGCCAGTCGTCAGCGGGGATCCACCTGAAATGAGGATAGGATGGATTCCCGATTCAAAATGTCAGGAATGACAGCGATGGGAATAAAGATTTCTGATACAAGCTGACGATGCTGGCAACCTTATCCTGTCATCCCCGCAAGTGGTTAGCGGGGATCCATCTGAAAAAAGCCAAGATGGATTCCCGATACAAGTTGTCGGGAATGACGCCAATGGCAATGCAGATTCTCGATATAAGCTGGCGATGCTGACAACCTTTTCCTGTCATCCCCGCAAGTATTTAGTGGGGATCTATCCGAGAAGAAAACTAGGTGGATTCCCGATGAAACACGTGGGAATGAGGGCGGTGGCAATAAATCCCAGATATACGCTGCCTGTGACCGAGGCAGGAGATTCATAAAGAGGAGAGCACTACATGCAGAGTTACAATCGTTAGGCTCCTTTGAGAATACGGTAACCAAAGAGCAGGACTAAGGCCCCATCAATCGCGATGCGTATGCTCCGCAGGAGGAAGCGGGAGATATCGCCAACGCATAAGTAAGGTGCTGAAAAATCTGCCCACCATGGCGCCGGCGATCCCAATGAGGATGGGCATGATCAGTCCCCGGGGTCTTCCGAGCCAGCCACTGTCTTTATTGACGCCTTCTATTATGGTCCTCAACCAAGGAAAGAAAAGGATGTATTCTCATCGTGTTCTCAACCTGTGAGCCGACCCAGGAGGGTCGCGGGTCTCACCCAAACCAAGGAGGTGTCGGGGCTGGTGTGGGACGGCTCGCCGGACACCAACACACAAGGGAGTTGGCAAAATGCCATCAGTCATTGTACCACTCGGACGGTCGGCGGCGTGAAGGGCTTTCACCTGCCGCTGATCGAGCAGCTCACGAGTCTGCTGCCGCTCCTGACCACGGACCTCAATAGCGCAACGGGCGACGGTCCCTTTAGTAATGTGCAGTCGGCCGGCTATTGGTCGGCGACGTCGGGTGCGAACTCTCCCACCCTCGCGTGGTTCGTGCCCTTCCGGAATGGCTTTGTGGGCATCAGCGATAAGGGCGACGCCATCAGCCTCGCATGGTGTGTTCGCGGTGACCAGAGCTTTGACGGCAATACGCATGAGACGTTGCATTGATGATTAGATGATTCGAGTTATTTGGTAATTTTGACCTTGGAGGTGCAGGGGGCGTAAAGCCCCCTGCTTCCCTCGGTTTTCAAGCCGTGAGGAGCCTAGACGATGGCGCGGTACGAACATCTGCCGTTGGACAAGACAGCGCTCCCTCGCTACGGCTGCCTGAGCCTACTTCCCTCGCTACGGCTTCGCCTACTCGGGATAGGCGGGTAGGGTTGGTTATCACGGTGGCGCGGCCGTTCTTTACGTATATGCTTCACTGCTCGGACGGACCGGACTATGTGGGGCAGACGGATGACCTTGGTCGGCGTTTCGCGGAGCATGGGGCGGGCGCAACTGGCGGCTATACGGCTTCTCGCCGGCCCGTGCGGGTGGTATGGTCTGAGGAGTTC
>JACDDF010000169.1 GCA_013817135.1 Nitrospirales bacterium | reverse complement strand
CGGGCCAAAGGCAGAACGGATATTCGTGTCATCGCGCAGGGCGGAGATGGCGCGACGGTTGATATCGGGTTCGGGTGTTTGTCCGGGATGTTCGAACGCAATGACGATGTCTTGTATATCTGTTATGACAATGAGGCCTACATGAACACGGGTGTTCAGCGTTCAGGATCCACCCCGCCTCGAGCCTGGACCAATACGACGCAGGCCGTGGGAACAGACCCCGGTAATCCCATGGGCATTGGAAAAAATCTTCCACGAATTGCGATGGCTCACGGCATTCCCTATGTGGCCACGGCCTCCGTGGCCGATCTCCATGATCTGGAAGCTAAAGTGACGAAGGTCATGAGCATCAGGGGCGCACGGTATATTCATATCCATGTTCCCTGCCCACTTGGCTGGAAATCGGATCCTGCGCATACGATCAAGGTCGCCCGCCTGGCAGTGGAAAGCGGCCTATTTCCTTTGTTTGAAGCCGAAGGGGGCGAAGTGACCGATCGAACGCCTATCCGGAAAAAAGTTCCTGTCGAGCAATACCTGGAGCTTCAAGGTCGGTTTAAACATCTCTTTCATCCACGAGATGAGCGCGCTCTTGGAGCGATTCAGGCGATGGCGGATGCGAATATTCATCGGTATCAGCTACTTCCTTTAGAGGCATGATGATGGAACAGAAGCCCTTTGCCATTACATTGAACCCCGCTTCAAGCCTGGCTAATCATACCGGCAACTGGCGGACGATGCGTCCGATCTATGTTGATCACCTTCCACCCTGCAATCAGGGTTGCCCGGCTGGCGAAAATATTCAAGGCTGGTTGTATGAGGCGGAGGAAGGGAAATATGAACAGGCCTGGCGAAAAATTATGGAAGATAATCCCTTCCCGGCGATTCATGGTCGCGTGTGTTATCACCCCTGTGAAACGGCTTGCAACCGGGGCCAACTCGATGAGCCCGTGAGCATTCATGCTGTTGAGCGATTTTTAGGCGATTACGCGATTGAGCAGGGTTGGCAGGTGGAGGCGGGCGTGCCCACCGGAAAGCGTGTCCTGGTCGTCGGCGCGGGACCCAGTGGGCTATCTGCCGCCTATCATCTCGCCCGTCTGGGTCATGCGGTCACGATGATTGAAGCCGGTCCAAAACCGGGAGGCATGATGCGGTTCGGAATTCCACAATACCGTCTCCCCCGCAATATCGTGGACGCCGAAATTGCCAGAATTGTCGCCATGGGCGTCTCGATCCATCTGAATCAAAAAGTCGAGAATTTAGAGACGACCATTCAAGAAGGCGGATTCGATGCGGTGTTTCTGGCCATTGGCGCTCATCTGAGTAAACGGGTGGATATCCCCGGCCGGGATGCCGGCCGGATGATCGATGCCTTGGGATTTCTGAAGGGAATGGATGGCCAGGCTGTTCCCAAGATTGGTCGGCGGGTAGTCGTCTATGGTGGAGGTGATACGGCCATTGATGCTGCGCGAACCGCCAAGCGCCTGGGGGCCGAGGAAACGATCCTGATTTATCGGCGTGATCGGGGGCACATGCCCGCCCATGACTTTGAAGTGGAAGAAGCGTTGGAGGAGGGTGTGCTGACACGATGGCTCAATACAATCAGACAGGTGGATGATACGACATTGACCGTAGAAGAAATGACGCTGGATGAGCAGGGGCGCCCTCAACCCACGGGCCGGTTTGAAACCTTGGAAGCCGACACGGTTATTCTGGCGGTGGGGCAGGAAGTGGATACCGGGTTTTTACAGAATGTGCCGGGAGTGGATATTTCGTCCGATGGCGTGATTCAAGTCGATGCCTCGATGATGACCGGGCGTGCGGGAGTGTTTGCCGGAGGGGATATGGTTCCTGCAGAACGCACGGTAACGGTGGCCACCGGCCATGGGAAAAAAGCGGCAAGGCAAATTGATGCGTATCTCCGCGGAAGTGAGTATAAGAAATCATTGCCCAATGCCGTTGCGACTTATGATCGTCTCAATACCTGGTATTACACCGATGCGGATAAGAGTCGGCAGCCCTACCTGGATCTGGCCAGGCGTCGGGCTAGCTTCGACGAGGTGGTGGGTGGATTGGATAAGGACACGGCATTGCTCGAATCCCGGCGATGTCTCTCTTGCGGGAATTGCTTTGAGTGCGATACCTGTTATGGCGTGTGTCCGGACAACGCCATTATCAAATTGGGGCCCGGTCAACGATACGAAGTGAATTATGACTATTGCAAAGGCTGCGGGGTGTGTGCGGAGGAATGTCCCTGCGGTGCCATCGATATGGTCAAAGAAGTCAGATAGGAACAAGAAAATCGTGCGCACGCCAGAGTCGGTCGTTGGAAAAAGTACGAAGAGTAATTTGCCATCAATACACACGGCACAAAGAATGTGTCACACCCGGGAGACTTATGTATGAAATACCTATTGGCCGTTGATGGATCGGATCAATCAGTAGATGCCACACGAGCGTTTGAAGCCCTCAGCCCGGCAGAGAGCTTGATGGTCTTGTATGTGGTGAATGTGCCGGGAATTCCCTATCCGGCCATGGGTGCGGGTGTTGCGAAAGATTTGTCGATGGCAGTGGATAAGTCGATGAGGGAAGAAGGCGAACGCATCATTGATCAAGCGGTTTCGCTCTTGCCTCTTCATCCGGGATCGGTCATGAAACGACTTGAAAAAGGCACGCCTGCCGAGGTCATTCTCACCATAGTCCAGGAGAAGGGCATAGATCTTGTGGTGCTGGGCGCCAGAGGAATAGGACAGTTTCAGGAGCAGATATTCGGGAGCGTCTCGCATCGTGTCATGACGCATGCGTCGTGTTCGACTCTGATCATTAAGAAGCCCATTCGCAAGATCCAACAGGTGTGCATCCCCGTTGAAAGCCAGGAAGACGGCGAAGCGGTCGTGCGATTTATGAAAAAGAAGCCCTTTCGGGAACCGTTCTCTGCGATCGTTCTGCATGTGATTCCATTTTCAGAACCGGTCTGGCCGGTGGGGGCGATGATTTCTCCGGAATTTCGAAAAGAGATCATCGCCTATGGGGAGAAATTCACGAACGGTATCAGCACGGAATTGAAGCAAATGGGACATGAGGCCAAAGGGGTCGTCGTCGTCGGGGCACCCTCACACACGATCATTGAAGAAGCGACCAAATATGCGGCTGATGTGATCCTGATGCGAACGCATAGCCGATCCGGCGTGAGTCGCTTTCTTTTGGGGAGCGTCTCCCATTCCGTGGTGCATCACACTGAGTCTTCAATCTTGTTTGTGCGTGAATGAACCGGTCTAAAGGACAAATCTGGATATACAATCCTTTTCCGAGGTCGTATGAATAAAACCTGGTATCTTATTGGTGCCGTCGCGATAGGAGTGTTAGTTTTTCTCTATCTGGTCTTCTGGTGTCCCAGCCCCTGCCAGTAACGGCTATCTCGTTTGCAGGCGCACCTCCTGCTGCATCCGCTTGCGACACATTTTTTTGTGGTCGAATGGACAACCCTATTTGGCTGCACTCCCCGAATAAGTCGATCCGGGGCCTTAGTCAGCGGTAAGAGTGGAGGCTTGCTCTCCTGTCCTACTGGACCTTTCGGTCTGTTCAGGACACATTCCGGACGAATCTGTGTTTAGAGCTTGGGGTTATTGAGTTTTTTACATAATGTATGGGGCATTCCGGGCCAAAATTCGAAGATGTTTGGTAAGGAATATCAAGGGGGACGTATGAGAGGTGGAGCTCTCGAGGCGCTCAGAAGCTGACAGGCGACAAAAAACTAGATTGTAAGTTATAATGGCATAAGGTTATAAAAAGTAGGGGAAATCCCTCTTTTATTCAAAGGATATCTAGGAATGAATATTCAGGCTGACAGGAAGAGGATCTCTAGGCTCCTTGCCTTGGCCTTGACCATGAGTTTGGTGTTTGCCAACAGTCTTGGAGCCAGTCCGTCTGTTCAACAGATTCCTCATTTAATCATTCCCATCCTGGGGACATCTCTCAACAAACAATTCAGGCCGGTCGGCATGGTGAGCCAAGTGGTGATTGATGTCTATGAACGCCAGGATCGCAACGGCCTTCAAGTCCAATTTCATACCGAGCCAGGAAATTTTTCCTTGTTTGCCCGTCAGTCGATTCACGCAGCCATCACTCGGGCGTTTGCCGCCGCCAATCTTCCGTCCGAATCCTGGACTGTCCTTCTGAAATTTCCCTATTCCGGTCAGACGATATATGGGGAGAGTCTTTCGGCCATGGTGGGCCTGAGCGTGGTATCCATGATCAAGGGGGATCATCTCCTTGAAGGTCGAGCCCTCACCGGAACGATCACGGAAAGAGGATCTATCGGAGCCGTGGGGGGACTTCAACTCAAAATTTTAGCTGCCTACGAACACCACTTTCAGCGTGTGTTGGTTCCCAGCGAGTATGATGTACGTGATGGAGACTGGCGTACGCCGTTTCTGATGCATGTCTCCCCCGTTGGGACGGTCGATGAAGCCTATTTCGGGCTGACCGGTCACCATTTAGCCGCTCTTCCGTAAGGTCTCCCTTTCAGTTTTCCCGCAATTTCCCTGAACTAAGGATTATTTCTCTCGGGATTTTCTCCGGCGCATAGGCTTGGGATGAGGTTTTTCGGGCCATATGCAAAGGATTCGAGGTTTTCTGGTTTAGGCGGTTGATTCATTTTCCGGGGGCCTGGTGAATGGGCCTGATTCACTCACCCAATCCTATATGAAAATCATGGCATACCTTTGAGGATCAAGGTGGAAGGTGCCATTAAGGAGTTCATCGGAAGGTACAGGTGCGAAAAGTTTGTTGATTTAAAAATGGTGGTTAACTTCCTCCACGAACATTCCGAAATGTCTACAAACAGGCGCAATTCAATCGATGTAAGCAATCACGACGGGTTTCCTAGGAGAAGACTGTGTATGACCGATCATGTTGAACTAAAAGAACGACTTCGTACATGCCCCAATTTGCCCAGTTCGCCAGCTGTGGCGAAGGGGGGTTATTCAATTAATGGAATCATCGTTTCCGGATGTGGAAGAGATTGTCCAGGTTTTGTCGAGTGATTCCGCGCTCACAGCAAAAATATTGCAATTGGCCAATTCTTCACTTTTTCCGTATAAATGCCAGGTGACCACGTTGCCCAAGGCGGCTATTCTTATTGGTTATAATGGAATCCTGGCCACAGCGTTATCTTTTACGCTCGTCCGACATTTCCGAAATGAAGGCTCAACGGGTTTAGATTTGGACTTGTTTTGGCGTCGAAGTCTTCTGGTAGCGTCCGCATGTCGCGCCATTGGGGAAGTCTGTGGGCAAAAAGATACCGAAGAACTGTTTCTAGCGGGGCTCACGCAGGATATCGGTATGTTAGCTCTGGACCGCCTGAATCCAGACCTCTATCACTCAGAGGCCCTCGATCAATCGTTGCATGCGGAGGTCGTCGCACATGAGCAAGAGATTTTGGGGGTCTCTCATGCTCTAGTCGGGAGTTGGTTGCTCACGGATTGGAACTTTCCCTCAAAAATTTGTATGGCGGTTCAATTCAGTGATGAGGCTCGACTCCTCCCGGATTCCGAAGGACCGGAGAAATTTTTCAACTGCGTGGGGTTAGGGGTGATTTTGGCTAGTTTAATTATCACCCATGCCTCGGATAAGACTTTCTTAGCACAGGTGGATCTTGCAGAAAGTTGCTTGGGAATCGATCCGTTTGCCTTTGCCCAAATCTTGAGAAAACTGAAAGATGGTGTGCATGAGTCAGAAAAACTTTTTGAGATGAACAGCCACAGTGAGGCGAATCTTCTTCAATTGATGGAACAGGCAAAAACCGTATTGAGTCGTCGCCATGTTCCGCTTGCCAATCAATTCGATGCGCTGTTTCTGCAAAATGCGATGCCCGGCGCGGGCTAGCCTTCAGTCCTCTTTCCCAGAT
>JACDDF010000168.1 GCA_013817135.1 Nitrospirales bacterium | reverse complement strand
AAACAGGGGGGGCAAGCAGGAGAACACGCGCTCCAGACCTTATGCAGTTGGTTGAATGACCGCATTCCCGATCCCAGCTATCATGTGACCCCTTCTCTTCTTCAGAATGTCTGGAATAGCTATTCCTATGAGTTTGTCTGTTATCTCAGTGAGTTTTGTATTCTTCTCACTGAAGATCACGAATTCCAATTTCACGCCGGAAAATCCAAGTTTATTTCCCCGGTGATTCAAACTCTCGGCCGCCCGTTTACGCTTCCACAAATTTTTAAAATGTTCCCCCATTTTGGACAAAAATTTGCCAAAAATTCCATCGAATTTGGCGTCGGAACCGTCACGAATCATTCCGCCATTCTCCGAATGAAATTTACGGATCAGGTGTACCAACAGTTTGGAGCGTACCGCCGACGGTGCGCGGAACAAATCTGTCAAGCTTCTAAAGCCGCTCTGTCCGCCGTTCCGCAAGACATCCATCAGCAGGGATATGCCATCATTCGCGACCTGCAATGCATTGCCAATGACGATGAATGGTGTGAATGGGAATTCACCTGGATCCCAAAGAAAACATTTTTGTATGGCTGGGCCTTGGGAGGATTTGTGGCCGGATTGGCGGGATTTCTGTACCTGTCGCTCTGGTATCCGTCATTAAGCCTTATCGAATGTCTCCTGTTGACCATGGGGCCTCCTGGCATTGGATGGCTCACCTTGGCTTATCGGGAAAAGGTCCACCGGTCACAGCGGGAAGCGTTAATTCACGAACAACTGGAAACGGTCGAAAAGCGGCACGAAGAACTTCGGGAATCATATCTCGATTTGGAGCAAACGTCAGTGGAGCTTCGACGAACGATTACCCAACTCTCAGTCCTCCATCATGCGGGCCTGTTGTTTGGTTCCTCTCTCGACCGGGAAACGGTCATCCGGCATATCCTAGAAGTCCTTACCAAAGAATTCCATTACGAACGCGCTCTGCTCTCTTTTTATGATGCTTCCCGGACAGTGGCGTTTGACGCCCGTATTGAGGGAGTTTCCCCTGACCTGGCGGCCCACATCCGATCATTGAATATTCCGATCACCAGGTCGACAAGTTTGGAAGGAAAGCTACTCTTACAGGGACAACCGATTTTGATTGAGGATATTCATGCCCCTCACATTTGGTCGGAGCTTCATACCATGAATCGGCAAGCCGCCGACCTTCTTCACGTGAAATCGTTTGTGGGAGTACCGGTAATGGTGAAAGAACAGATCATCGCGTGCTTACTTGTCGATCGTAACTTGGGCCCGGCCTTAACCAATCAAGATGTTGAAATTCTGATGACGTTTGCAGCCCAAGCCGGACTCGCACTGGATAACGCCCACGCCTACCATCAAATTGCGGAGATCAACGCGCATTTGGAAGAACGAGTGCAAGCCCGTACTCAAGAATTAGAGGTTGCAAATGCCCAACTTAAGGAACATGACAAATCCCGATCGGAATTTTTAGCACATGTCTCTCATGAACTTCGCAGTCCGTTAACGAGCATTAAAGGCATGGCGGAAAATATGGTATGTGGATTAACGGGGACGATTAATCCGAAACAAGAGCAATATCTCACCCGCATCCAATCTAATGTGGGACGGCTCACGCACATGATCGCTGATTTATTGGACAGGGCAAAATTGGAAGCGGGAAAAATTGAGCTGAATGTCAGTACGTTACCGATACTGCCGTTAGTGGAAGATATCGTCGAACAATTTCAACCGTTGGCGGGCACCAAAAACCAGCAAATATTACTTTTACCACCTTCGCCCCATCTGACGGTTTTGGCTGATGGGGATAAGGTGCGTCAAATTTTAAATAATCTCATTGAAAATGCCATTAAATACACGCCTGATGCAGGAGCCATCCACATTCAACTCCGGCAAGACCATGAAAAATATATTACCATATCCGTCACGGATACCGGTGAGGGAATACCCGCTCAAGCGCTTCCACATATTTTTACCCCATTCTTCAGAATTAAACGGAACCGTCCCATAGCCGTTCAGGGTCTCGGATTGGGTCTGTCCATTACGAAACAATTAATTGAGCTTCAAGAAGGAACCATTGAAGTCAGCAGCCAAGAGAACAAAGGAACCACCTTCGTCATATCACTTCCACAAGGCTCGCCCCCAACCGCTATGATCAAAAAACCACAGCCTCTCCAGAATCTCCATATTTTAGTGGTGGATGATGATCGGGATATTTGCGCCTTTTTGGTTGATCGATTAAAAGGTGACGGATTCCATGTGGAATTTGCCCTCAACGCCCAGGAGGCCCTGCAAGCCCTCTTCTCGACATCCTTTGATGGAATTATTCTTGATATCGGACTTCCAGATATCAGCGGGTTGACTGTCTTAGAACACATACGACGGGATTATCCCAAACTTCCCGTCATTATGATTACCGCCACAGAAGCTGAAGATCGCGCAAAATCGGCGATGGACCGAGGAGCAAATGCGTACTTGCTCAAGCCTCTCGATCCGAGACAACTTTTATATGTTATTAGGGAATGGATTGGAAAAAACGAACCGCACCCTCAGTAACACATATAAATTTCCAGTTTCCAATAATGAATAAATCCGGGTCATTGGTGCGAAACCCACCATTACTCCACCATGCTCTTTTCAGGAGAGGGACCGCCGGAGACTCCCCCTGACACAATAAAGGCCATCACATCCGAGCTTTCCGCCTCCAACGGATGGACTTGCCCTTTGGGAAAAACCAGTAAATTTCCCGCAAAATTATAGGATTGGGGGAAATAGACGGCCACATGGTCAAGCAGTCCGAGAAATTCCAAATCCGTTCGCGTCACAAATCCCACCGCCTCCGCATGGCCACCAGGTGAAAGGGAAACTAACACAGGCTGATCGAACCGCCGCTTTTCTCCCATAAACGCCGCAATAAGATCCTTGAGGGAGGTATACAGAAGCTTGACGAAGGGTGCCTTCACCAACACCCGTTCCAACATATCCAACAATTTTTGCACAAACACCGTGGACGCATACCGGCCTGTCAAGGTGATCAATCCCACTGTCACCAGAAATCCCACGCCAGGGATTGGTATGTTTAACCAGCCATCAATGGCTTGAAAAACCAGCCAGGCGACATACAGCGTCGTCACCACGGGGACCAGGATTAAGAGACCTTCAAAAAAATTCCTGGCCAGGTCATTCAGATTGATATTGGCCCAAAACTTGGGTCGTTGTATTTCCATATCAGACTACCCCCGTCAAAAAAGTAAATACCGCAGGCTCATCTCACCAGATTGAGCCATTTCCTGAAAACTCCCCATTATTCCTGCAAAAATCATGAATGGACAGACCGTCTCCCAGTGAAAGAATGTACCCCACCGCCAAAAGTCACACAAACGTCGGACGATGGTCAACATGAGGGATTGTGGGTGGTTACAGGGGACGCGGCAATGCAGTACAATCGCCTCAATACATTCTTAACAGGGAGAGCAGGCATGGCACAAAGCAGTTCGGGGACGATACCAGCAGCAACCGATTCCGAGGAAACAGAAATCCTATACGTCGTGATTCAAAGGGATGGCAAGCAGGTCAGTGCTAAATGGGGACTCCATCCGAATCTCAAAGAAGAGTTGAAACCCGAAGAGTGGAAAGAGCTGACCGAAGTGATGGGAAAGGTCACCACACTCGTCGGAGGTCGTTTTTCACAAGTCTTAAACAAGGCCGAAGAAGAATCAGGTGGCACCGCTTGAGACAGACCACTCATCCCTTTCACTCTACATCTTGAATTCGACATTTCATACGGCTCTCCCCTTCACGAATTTCTGACGGCTCCTCTTATCGATCTTCGTGAACGTTCCTGAGCTGAGACCCTTTCACGAATCGCCACGTTGCGCTCCTGCCCATAGGCTCTTCACTCACTATTTTCAAATCGGAAAGGGCTGGAGGAGAAGTGGCGCATCCTCACATTCCACATACCCACTAGAGGTGAAAGAATTTGAACGGCATTTGTCAGGCATTGCCAGATGAGTTCAGAGCAAACAACGAATGAAGCAAATCCTGTTATAGTATTTTAAATTTCGGTTAAGACGCTTCAAAGCTCCCTCCCCCTTGAGGGAGAGGGTAGGGTGAGGGTGAAGGCTCAAATGCAATTTAAACCACTATAGATGATGTCATCCTGCGCCCTTCAGGAAGCTAAGGACTAATTCCACAAAGGATCCGGCGAGGCCATGACTTCTTAGCCTAGGCACAGATCCTTCGCCGGAGGCTCAGGATGACCAGCTGGTAAGGGCCTTACGGTGTCCACCCGTCTTCGTCCACTGCCTCCATGATCAATAATGACTGAAACACCGACGTCCCGTGAGGCTTGTTCATCCTGAGGGAAACGAAGGATCTGACTGAGCCTGAGGGGTGTTCGCCGTTGGCTCAAGATGAGAGCTCTCATTGAGCGATACCGGTCACATAATCTTCGTCCACTATCTGATTGGTGAAATCGAAGGTATTAGCCTAGAGGTACCCATTTCCCCGAAACCACGTGACGGCATCCTCCATCGCCATCCTGGGAGCACTCTGGGGATAATCCAACTCCCGCAGAGCTTTTGAACAATCGTAATGCTGCATGTGCGCCATCATTTCCACAAAGAACGCCGGCACATACGGAGGCCGGCGTAAGAGTGAACGGGAAACCCACTCCCCTACCTTTGATCCCCACCGAGCGAGAGCAAATGGAATAGGAAAAAGCGGAGGCGCCACCCCCACCACATGCGCAATGAGTTCATTCAAGCCCTTTTGTGTCGTATTCCAATTTCCCACCAGATAGCGCTACCCTACACGACCGCGCTCTGCCGCCCGGATCATGGCCACAGCCACATCCCGCACATCAATCACATTCACCCGGCCAGGGATATACACCGGCATTCGCCCTTTCGCGACCATCAGAATGTGGGTTCCGCTTGTCGGTCGCTGATCGTAGGGACCGAAAAATTCCGTTGGGATGACCACCACCGCGGGAATGCCCTGTTGAGCGGATTGCAGGATCTTCTCTTCCATGGCGGCCTTCGCCATGAGATACGGATTATTGAGATATCGGGTGGAAAATTGACAGGTTTCATTCGCGGGATAACCGGCAGCTTTTGGAAATCCCACTGTGGTGAGCGTGCTCGCAAAGACCAGCCGGTCCACCCTGGCGGCACGGACCGCCTCCAACAACAAAACCGTTTCCTTCAGAGCCTGCCCTTTGGCGACGTCTACCGGGATCGTCTCCGGCGGATAATAACTGGCGGTTTGATAAACCACTTGCCTGCCCTCGCAGGCACGGCGCAAGGACTCACCATCATTGAGATCCCCAACCACGCGCTCGATATCCAGCCCATCAATCGTGAACATGTTGCTGGAAGATCGATGCAAGACGCGAACCTCATGTCCGTGCTCGAGCAACGCCCGAACCAAATTGGCTCCGAGTTGTCCCGTTCCACCAATGACCAACGATTTCATACATCACCGTGGGTATGAATGGAGAGAAACTTGATGGTCTGAATAGCTCAACCACCCGATGCCTGCCTGATGCCTGATTAAAAGGCAGGTGTCGAAATTGAGCAGTACGGGTCCATTCCAAACTAGAACCACCTGGCAAACTATGGTGTCCTACTGACCAAATCCTTGAATCGCTTTCCAGACATCATTGTCTGGTACAACCAAAGAGGAGGGGGCATCGGCACTTCGAACTAAGGAAATGGCCACGGGAATCATATTAGAAAAATCCTGGAAGGTTCCGGTGAGACGCTGGTGGTCATCCGACAAGGTGGTGGTCGATTGCCCCATGGTTCCCAAAGCGGTCCGATAGAAAATTTCCAATGTATGACCTTGCAATTGTCCTTCTCCCTCCGCAGTCACCATGGTTGCCAATACACTGGTGGTCACCTCCCTCATAAC
>JACDDF010000167.1 GCA_013817135.1 Nitrospirales bacterium | reverse complement strand
AATGGCCGTTTATTGCTTACGGTTCTGCAATGATAAGCGGTGGCGGTTCCGTGGAAACTTCTCCTTTGGTAAGTTCGGAGTGGATCGAAGAGAAAATCCGCGTACGCAATGAAGCCCGTGCTCAGAAAGATTTTTCTACTGCTGATACCATCAGAAAAGAATTAGCCGAACAAGGCATTATCCTGGAAGACCGACCCGATGGCACCACACGATGGAAGCGATGAATCCCCGGCAACGGTGTATGGGTTTCATGCGGTTCTAGAATCTCTTCACTCGCAGTCTCGGCCCGTTCAACGAATTTGGACTCTTCGGGCTGATGGCCGATTTCTTCCCATTGTAAAATTGGCAAGGGAACGTGGTATTTCCCTGGCCGTCGAATCACGGGAGCGCTTAGATCGCTTAGCTGGCGATCGACATCATCAGGGCGTGGTGGCTCAGGTTTCCGCCAAAGAGTATTTGGAGGGAGAGGAGTTGCTGGACCTACTTTCTCTTAAACCGATACCTGCTTTATTAGTGGTGTTAGACCAAATCCAGGATCCACATAATTTAGGCGCGATTGTCCGTTCGGTAGAGGCGGCCGGTGGAGATGGAATTGTCATCCCCAAGCACCGGGCCGTGGGGCTGACAGGTGGGGTGGCCAAAGCGTCCGCTGGAGCTTTAGAGCATGTCTCCATTGCGCGGGTAGCCAATACGGGGAAGTTTCTCGAAACATGTCAGAAGCGGGAAATCAGGACCGTGGCATTAGTCCCAGAAGGAGTTGAACCCTATTCAGAGGTGGACTTCACGGAGCCTGTTGCACTGGTGTTTGGAAGTGAAGGAGAGGGCATCCGGCCGATTGTCATGAAAAAATGCGACCAACAAGTGAAGATACCGATGTTTGGAAAAATGAACTCGCTGAATTTGTCAGTTGCCGTAGCAGTGACACTTTTTGAGGCAGTTCGCCAACGGACTCAGAAACGATAAGAGCCGTGAAGAAATTATTTTATCTGAATCAGGCCTTCCTGAATTGCGGCATTGAGCAGTTGGGCGGCATTAGAAACCCGAACCTTCTTCATCATATTGGCCCGGTGGGCTTCGACAGTTTTGACGCTAATTTTTAACTGCTGTGCAATCTCTTTATTCTTCAATCCTGACCAGATGAGTTGCAGGATTTCTTGCTCGCGTTGAGTCAGCGCCTCCGGGCGTTTTCGCTTAATAGGCGGCAAGTCCAATTTTTCCGGCTTCAGTTGGTTGGTCATGGGTACCTCAGGCATTTACTCTAGGAGAATTATCTAAGGGAGAATATCAGGTCATTTTAGGATTGTAAACCGAAAGTATACGTAAACTCACCCTAGTCGAATTAACTACGGAATATGTGACCTTTATGTCTCACTGGATTGTTTGGCCAAGCGTCTTTATTCTGGGAACGATCATTGGAAGTTTTTTGACGGTTTGTGTGCACAGAGTACCAACGGGGCAATCTGTGGTGGCTCCTCGGTCGGCATGTCCGCATTGCGGAAGGCAGATATGCTGGTATGACAATGTTCCTCTTTTGAGCTTCATCTGGCTGCTGGGGAGGTGCCGAGCTTGCCATGCGGGTATACCGTCAAGATATCCCATGATTGAATTAGCTAATGGCCTGGGGTATCTCCTGGTGGCCTGGCGATTTGGCCTCACGTGGCCCACGATCGTGTATGCGGGATTGGTATCGGTGTTCCTTGTGGTGGCTTGGATTGATTGGGACCACAAAATCATTCCGGATGTGATTACATTGCCGGGAATTGTGGTTGGTTTCTTGTGCGCATCTTTCCTGCTACCGACAGGCTGGGGCGATTCGCTTGTGGGTATTTTGGTGGGGGGAGGATTTTTACTAGCTCTCGCCTGGGTCAGTCCCTTCTTGTTCGGGAAAGAGGGCATTGGGGGCGGCGATATTAAATTTTTGGCCATGGTAGGAGCTTTTCTGGGATGGCAGCAGGCCATACTCACCTTGATGGTGGGATCAGTGGTGGGAGCGGTTGTTGGGATTGTGTTGCTGGCCACGAAGGTTCTTCAAAAAGGCCAATACATTCCTTTCGGACCGTATTTAGCGCTCGGGGGCCTGATCGCGGTGGTATGGGGAACGGAATTATGGCACTGGTATTTTCATGGTTTGTTATAAGTACCCAACGAATCCTGTAAGGCAGGTACGACCACATGGAGACGGTTCAAGGCGTCACTGTAGAAGGAATAAGACGGTTGAAGAGATCTCTTTGGTGTACCAGAGGTTTTACTCTCACTGAATTGATCATCGTGCTTGGCATTATCGGGGTAGTCTTGATGTTAGCCCAAACCTGGTTGGTATCCCAGTTACCTCATTGGCGATTGAATGGAGCAGCCAGACAGGTGACCTCTGACCTTTTAGGGGCAAAAATGAAAGCCGTGGTCGAGCGGAATAGGCAACGAGTCTTCTTTCAGGATAGTCATCGGTATGAGTTATTGGATGATGATAACAATAATGGAAAGTCCGACCCAGGTGAACATCTTGTCGCCCGCGATATTCAAGAGAGCTATCGAGATGTCAAGATGACGGCATCCAACAATCCCTCCTTTCTGCCAAGAGGAACAGCGTCCAGCTTAGCTTCTATTACACTGTCCAATTCCGCTGGAAAGCGAATTATTACGGTCAGCATTACCGGACGGGTAAAAGTGAAGTCTTAAATGAAAACCAACATTCATGAGCGATATCCAGTAAGGATGTGTCTTCGTGATCAACGAGGGTTCTCTTTATTAGAAGTGCTCATGGCTTTGGTGGTGGTTTTCCTCGCGCTCCTTGGGTTTGCAGGCTATTCCGTTGTTGCCCATACGGGCATGTCCGCAAGTGAAAAAATGACCAGAGCTGTCACCCTTGCCCAGGAAAAAATAGAAGACGTGCGTCGGGGTGGAGTGCCCATTTCGTTAACCGACCCATGGATCAACATAGAACCCTATGGCTCTATTGCCGGTGCGATGCATCATCAACGCACACTCACCATTCAACCGCACACTCCAATAGCCGGGTTGCACACGGTCACCGTCGAAGTGCGATGGGACCATGATGCGCATACCACCACACTGACCACCTATCTCACCAAGTAAGAATGAATAAGGAGATGCCAGGTATTTCAAAATGGTCCCCACAGGGATATACGCTTGTTGAGGTCGTGGTGGCCCTGGGCCTGAGTCTCCTGACGGTGAGTGTGATCTATGCCCTGTATATTCAAGAACTCAAGGCTCAGGGTGTGCGAGAACATGTCTTGGACATGCAGCAACAAGCTCGCGTGGTGGTGGATTTGGTGACCCGGGAAATCCTGATGGCCGGTTATGATCCTCGCGGAGTGAATCGTGATTCCGATCTTACTAATGATTTTGAGGGCATCACGTATGATCCAGGCAAGCTTTCTATCAAGGCCGATTTGAATGGAAATGGCCTCGTCAGCGATGCCAATGAATCAATCGTTTTTGTCCATGATGCCACGACCCACATGCTCCGGCGTAATACTGGTGGAGGAAATCAACCATTTGGTGAGGACATTGAAGCGTTTGTCGTAGACTATCTTGATCAGGGTGGAAACCCAACCACGAATTCCAAGGCCATACGACAAGTTAGAATTTTGGTGACGGCCCGAACGTCACAACCCGATCCACAGTATGGCAAAAACGGTGGATATCGAACGGTGACTCTCCATTCCCGAATCACGATGAGAAATAGCCAATCATGATCAGGCACAATAGGCATGCAGGAATAAGGCATTGTCATAATTCCATGGGTGGAGCGCTCATTGCCGCCTTGTTGTTAGTCGCTATTTCCACAATTATGGGTGCGACGATTCTGTTTGCCACGTCCACCGATCTACAAATCAGTGGAAATTTCAGAAGGGCGATGGCAACGTTCTATGCCGCAGAGGCGGGCATTGCAGAAACAGCCATTCGTTTAGGTGGCTCTTCTTTATCAAATTCAGGGTATCTCAGCGATCCTTCTCCCATTCTGCAAGCAAATTGGTCCGCCTATGTGTTGTCCTACCCTGACTGGAAATCACAGGATGATATGGAATATTCAGGGCTGTTCACCAACTATTTTCCTCTGAGTGGAAACCTCATCAATACGGCTGTTCTTCCCAATAGTGTGCAAACTACTCTGCCTTATTGGACTAAAATTCGTCATAAAACCGAGTATGATGCAGAACGGGCTGGGCACAGTTCTTTGACCCCTCACTATCAGGATGGGGATGGAAACACTGCGACCCATTCAATAAATAACCGAGGCAACGTGGTTTTCTATGGATTTGCATTAGGAAGCGGACTCACGCCCACGGCATTTACGTCAGCAAATCCAACACTATATTCCCCAGTCGAAATCATCATCAGCCAGGGTCAGGTAGAAGGGGCCACCTCCCTGATTCAAGTGGAGGTGGCACACCCCTCTGGCCCCCCATTGCTGGCACCGGTCTATGCGAATAGTCAGGTCGTATTCGCTGGAGGAACCGCAGTCGTGGAAGGCTTTGATGACTGTGGGCTCCTGCCAGGAGGGAGGCCTCCAGTGTGGTTGGGCCCTGCAGGTGCGTTGGAAGGAACTGCCACTTTCACAGGTAATCCTCCGATGCCACAGGTGGGCATGGATGGCCTGGATTTGGTGAAGGCTTTGGATAGCCTCAAGCGAGGCGCTCAGGTCATTTCAGAAGATCTTGTCAGTGTCAATCTGGGAGCACCAGGGAATCCTGCCCTGTTATATGCCGAACCGCTTTCAGGGATATTTTCGAGGCGACTTGCCGTTCAGAATCTCAATGGATATGGCATTCTTTTGGTAACGGGGAACCTAAACATTGCTGCGCCTTTTCATTGGGAAGGCCTCATCATCGTCTCTGGACAAGTCACCTTTGATGGTGGAATTGGGACTTCAGTCATTCAGGGTGCCCTCTTGGCCGACCAGGTGCAGATATTGAACGGCGAGGTACGGATGACTCTGAATACCTGTCCGATTGCCTCGTCTCTTCGAGTACTTCCTGTTGCTACACTCAATTGGCAACAACTTCTCTAGAGTCTCTCTAAGACTTTTCAATTTCTCGACTGAAAAATCTCAAAAAATTCGCTTGCAAGGCTTCCTCTCAATATTCCTCTAACTTCCTGTTTCTAGTGGAGTTTTCTTTTTCGGTTGAAGTTTCTCGGAAACTTCCCCTTTTTCCGCATCTTTCCTGAGACTTTTGATTCGTGGCCACATGGGTCCTTTGATTGATTGCAGAAGCGTGACACCATTCTTACAATGGCCTTCTTGCCACGGCATGGGGATTGGTTTACAAATTTCATCATTTTAACGGCTTGTAGAGTTCCTCAATGGCGTGTTTTAAGCGAGGTCTTTCCAGGAAAAATGTGTTCTTAGTTAACTTTTAACGGGGTAAATGCCATGAGTGTACAACCAGACATTATTTACACGAAAGTTGATGAAGCGCCTGAGCTGGCCAGCGGATCGTTTCTTCCAATCATTCAGTCTTTTGCTAAAGCGGCAGGTGTGACTGTTGGCACCAAAGATATCTCTCTCGCTGGAAGAATTCTTGCGCAATTTCCTGACAGGCTCAAGCCGGAGCAACGGCAACCGGATGATCTGGTCTTATTAGGTGAAATGGTTGAGAAGCCAGATGCCAACGTCATTAAATTGCCAAACATCAGTGCTTCGCTTCCACAAATTAAGGGTGCAATTACTGAATTGCAATCCCAGGGTTATGCGGTTCCTGACTACCCCGAAAGCCCTAAAACCGATGAAGAAAAGGACATAAAAGCCAAATATGACAAAGTAAAGGGAAGCGCGGTCAATCCTGTCTTGCGGCAGGGGAATTCCGATCGTCGGGCTTCAGCTTCGGTCAAGCAGTATGCCAAAAAGAACCCTCATAAGATGGGAAAGTGGACCAAAGAGTCGCGAACCCACGTGGCACACATGTCC
>JACDDF010000166.1 GCA_013817135.1 Nitrospirales bacterium | reverse complement strand
GCCTTAACCCGCCCAATCGGATCAAATTCACCTGGGGCATCATTCAATCTCTGTCGGCCGCGATCCTCCTTTGGTCTGGCGGACTCAAAGGCCTCCAAACCGGCGCTATCCTGGCCGCCTTTCCGTTTGTCTTTGTCATCATCATCCTCATCGTCTCTCTCCTCAAATCCTTCCAGGAGGAAACCAGGTAGGCTTGGCGCGACAACGGGCACAACCGCTCAAAAGTTGATTTGGTCCCAAAAAATCGCTATTACTGCTAAACCTTTTAACCCCACAAAAATATACCTGTCACGGAAATGTTAGGGAGGAATCAATGAAGTTAGACTCGCTTCCAACAGAATTTACACCTTACAAGCAGTTAGAGATTGCGACGAATAAACTGGTCGATGGTGTGGCATTAGTATCAGTCAATGGGTTTATTCCGGTTTTAATTGGAAGAGGTGAAACTCCTGAGATTTGGATGACCATTCCAGCCGATCCACAGGGTAAGGATTGGCGCCCAATCGTGAGAAAAAATGCATCTTTGCTTGACGTGATTACCGTCATTGCTCAGGGAAAGGTGATCGGAGTCGCCTTGGCCGACGAGATTGTTCTGGAAGTCAAAGAAATTACCCGGGAAAGCGCCGAAATTACGAAATGTAATCTTCGGCCATTTGGCATTAATGTGTTTTTAGAGGACGACTGTCTGAAAGTCATGACGAACCGCTATTCAGGGAACACCATAACCGAGGCAAAAATATTTATCGATGTGGGAAAAGGATAACCATGGCAAGATAGGTCGAGATGCCCTCGAACGACCGCACATTTCTTGATGGTACACCCTCATCGTAAACCAAAATTCATTACTGGTGCTTTCGCCTTATTGGAGTACGCACAGTCCAGAAAACACACACGATACCCGAGCATCCTTTAATCCCTGTCGGCCGGGACTCTCCTGTGGTCCCGTGGACTCAAAGCCTTGCAAACCGGCACCAACCAGGTTGTCTTTCCGTTTGTCTTTATCCCCCTCCTCCTCATCATCTCCCTCCCAGTATCCAGGACCGAAAAGAATTTTTGCGAACCCTCGGACGAATCGTCGAAATGGTCACAATTCTTCATGCCGTTCACGATTGCCGAGATGTGCGGGATAATCACATATTGGAGGTCGCCGTAAACGGACAAGCCAAGGTCATCGTTACCGGCGATGAAGATTTACTCGTCTTAAATCCCTTTCGGGGCATTCCCATTATGAGACCGGCCAGTTTTTTGAAATGGGAAATCGCCACGTCTCAGCCTCCTAATAATCGACTAATGCATATTTCTTCTGGTTATCCCTATCATTCCATCTTACTCAAATCCTTTTAAGAAGTGGCGCGAAGGAGATCCCGGCCGAAGAGATCCATATTTTCAGGATTGTTTGTATAAAAAAGGATGCGCGATGAGATCTAATAAGGAGAGCGGAGTAGAGTTTCAAATTCATACCTGACAAAAATTTATTCCTCTTTGGTACGTTGGCTTTATACCTGTTTGGAAAAATAACACTTCCAGAGGACAATTTGCTGCCGTTTATTTCTGTAGGAAGATTCTTTTAAGGACTCCTCGTTTAAGGAAGGGATATCTAAATTCAAAAATAGTCATTTGCAATTTTCAGTAATAAGCTATTTTTTCACTCTGTCCTGTTTATCCAATTTTTCCTGGATAGTTGCAGCAGAAATTCCGTGAATGAACACCGACAAGATAATCGTTACAGCAGTAAGCTGCGTCAGGATCTGGGCATCGGCAAATTCCGTTTTGCTTAAAGCATAGGTAAGGTAAAATATCGAACCCACGCCACGGATTCCGTAAAATGACATTACAAATTTCTCGAAATTATTCAAATCCGATCGGACAAGTGCCAGCCATCCACCAACAGGCCTGATAATCATAATGATAAGCAGAGCGATAAAAAGTATTTGGCCATTAAGTAATTTCCCAATATTTGCAGCTGCATAAATTCCTATAATAACAAAAAGGAAAGCCACGAATATTCGTTCAATCTCTTCGGTAAAATCATGCAGGCTGTCCATGTGCATGATGTTTTTTTCGCTGTTTCTGAATGCACATGCTGCAATAAATACCGCAATAAATCCGTAGGCGCCCAGAATTTCTGTCACCGCATACGGCATCAGTGTCAGGGCCAAAGACAAAATCCCGCGACTGATTTTTGATTGCTGATTCCTCGAGGTCAAAGTGAATATAAATTTGTACAGCAGCCAGCCAATAACCCATCCTAATATTACCCCGGCAACTATTTTGTACAGGAAATCCACTAAGAACCAATCAACGATCCAATTGGTGTAATCCAATCCTTCTGAAGCCATGAGAATGGCAAAATAAGTAAAAGGAAACGCCAGGCCGTCATTGAGCCCAGCTTCTGATGTTAAGGCAAGGCGGGTTTTAGAATGGTCATCCTGACTGGGTCGGGTGGTTTGCAGATCGGAAGCAAGTACAGGATCCGTGGGCGAAATTAACGCACCGAAAAGTACGGCGGAGGCGGGAGCAAGTCCCAGAATCCACCAGCCCAACCAGGCGGAGGCAACGATAGTCACCGGCATTGTGATTAACAACAGCCAAAATGAATATTCCCAGCTCTTCCACGAGAACGGATTTGTAATTTTTAGTCCTGCGTTTGTAAGGGCAACAATGACCACAAACTCCGAAATTCTTTTTATGACATCGACATTATTCAGGGCCGCAATTGTTGAATAACGGTTTCCTACTAAGTAAATCCCAACACCGATGAGTAAATAAATAATCGGGGCAGTAATATTCCGGTTGCTTAAAATATTTGGTACGGTTGCGGCCAACAGTGTAATAATGCCAAGCACCAACAGATGGAAATTATAGGTATCAATTGTAAATTGGGAAATAAAATTCATCACTTCTGTCCGGTTAAACGAGAAATAAGTTATTTCTAATCTCTAACTCCTTGATTTTCATGGGAGACGATTCATATTTAAATTTCAAGTCGACACCACCCTTCATCGCTTGGATTTTCGCTCTGGTCATGGCTTCTAGTGGAACACTACTCTATTGAACCGGACGCCAGTGAAAATTCATATATGGTGTGAATTTAGACATCAATCACGTAAACATAATATATCAGCCAAACATAATGTGGAATTTTGACATTACTTTGGCCAGTGGCCGGATCAACATTCAATCTCCGGGCTTGAGTTCGAAATTTTCTTCAACATTTTTGTTGAAAACCACGGCGAGCATTGAAGGTCAAAGGAACCAGGCTGTTTTTTGATACCGCCCTCGTCCCAACTGAAATCGAAGGACACATGATGGCCGAAATCACTCTTGTCCAAAATAGGATATGACGTTGGGCCATCCAACGGTTTACGGTAGCAGTGAATCAGCCAATGCACTGACACCTGACCAAAGGAGGCCCAACGTGACCGCATCATGCAGCATGTTCAGTCAGATTCTCAAGCTCATTCCTCGCACGGACTTTCAACGGATCGTCCAACAGACGGGAGCCGAGTATCGCAGTAACGGCCTGTCGAGCTGGAGTCAGTTTGTGGCGATGCTTTTTTGTCAACTGGGTCGTGCCCACTCCTTGCGGGAGATCGAAGGTGGCCTGAAGAGCTGTGAGGGGAAGCTTGTCCATCTGGGCATAGCCGCCCCCGCTCGCTCGTCGTTATCCTATGCCAATGCGCATCGGCCGTGGGAGCTATTCGAGCCGGTGTTCTACGGGCTCTATGAGCGTGTCGCGGCTCAGGTCGCCGGCAAGCGCAAGTTCCGCTTCAAGAATAAACTGGTCAGTTTGGATTCCACCGTGATTGATCTGTGTCTCTCGCTCTACGACTGGGCGAAGTTTCGGCGCACCAAGGGCGCGGTGAAGTTGCCCTTGGTGCTGGACCACGATGGCTATCTGCCCTGTTTCGGCGTCATCACAGATGGGAAGGTGTAGGATGTGAAAGTGGCGCACCAGCTGGCCTTTGCCCCAGGGACGGTGGTGGTTGATCATCGAGGGTACAATGACTATCGGCTGTTTGCCGAATGGACGAAGACCGGGGTGTTCTTCGTCACGCGCTTAAAGGCCAATGCGCAGTTTGAAGTGGTGGAGGAGCGGGAGCCCCCGCAACCTCGGCGCATTCTCAAAGATCAGGCCATCCGGCTGACCGGTACCGGGGCCCAGGAGAAGTGCCCGTACCGGCTCCGGCGCATTGAAGCCGTTCGGGAAGATACCGGCGACATCCTGGTGTTCCTCACTCATCATCACGACTTGGGAGCGAGCACGATTGCCGCCGTCTACAAGGATCGCTGGCAGATTGAACTGTTCTTCAAAGCCCTGAAACAGAACCTGAAGATCAAGACCTTTATCGGGACCTCGGCTCATGCCGTGAAGACCCAGATCTGGACCGCGTTGATTGCCATGCTCCTCCTGCGCTAGCTGCAATTGACCTCCCGCTTCGGCTGGAGTCTGGCTAATTTGGTGGCCCTGTTGCGGATGAACCTCTTCACCCATCGCGATCTCCTGGCCTGGCTCGATGAACCTTTCGGGACACCGCCGGAGCCGCAGGCTTCATCTCAAGCAACCTTGGTATTCGCGTGATCTTGGACAGCAGGGGGGCACGATGACAAAATTTGCACATAATCCGTCCAAAACCCGCATCAGTGCAGCATCCTCTAGGCTGGGTTTCAGCTGTTTTGGACAGCAGTGAATGGACATAGAAGAATTCATTCAAACAACTCTGACTCAAATCATTGATGGTGTTAAAAAAGGCACAAGACGATGGTGTTAAAAAAGCACAAGACGCTACCAGGTTAGAGGGGGCCTGAAGAAGATACAGCCCTGGTTAATCCTCGCGTAATGTACAGTGCGACTACCAAAAGGAACACATTACGTCACGGTTAATAGAAACATTGTGCATATGGTGGACTTTGATATTGCGGTTTCCGCTGTTTTCAGATCAGATTCAGGAGGTAAATTAGCATTGAAAGTCGCCGGGATAGGAGGCATTGAAGGAAAGGAGGAGGGGGCAGCGTTAATCGTGGTACCGTAGTCAGTCAAGTCAAATTTCAAATTCCTATTACATAGTCCAACCAAACTTCCTAAAGTTTATCTTCACTTGCAACCAGAAACCGCCGTTCCTAGGGCATTAAATTTGCACACCACTATCACCGATAGTAATTAGGAAAGGGGTTTTATGCAGGAAAAGGAGGTGTGGTATGTGGAAAAATCTATTAATCATACTTACGGTTTTGGTAGCTTTGCCGATTACTGTCCATGCGTCGGACCGTCAGGACCCTGACACCGTTATCAAACAATTGTGTGAAGCGAAGTGGGGAGACGCTTATGGGGGGCAGCAGTATTGTCTGGAGAAAGAATACCGTGGTCTTGAATCAATACAGGAATTTGGAACTCGATACCCACAAGGAACGAAAGAATATACGATTCTGGCAAGTTGCCTGGACAAGTGGACGGATAACATTGGAGAAAAAAGCTACGAAATGGTGGTGTACTGTACGAATAGACAAGTCAAAGTCCACCGGAATTTAAACTAAAAACCGAATTGTCAACTTAATCCAAATTGGGATTAATCCATGCGTGGAGCCCGGAATCTGATTCCTGACAAATCAATGGGTTATAGCTCAGTGAATTGTCTGCTCAGGGTCTAATTTCTATTAAGTTGACAATACTCAATTAGGGTATCCTGGAATTTGATAAAATTTGGTACTAAGCAGCTAGGAATTCAAAGAATTCTTGGGCAGGTCTCTCAAGCCGAAAAGTTCTAAAATCGTCCACTAGCCCCAGCCATTCAATCTCATCTTTCCTTTCAAACAATTCACTCACTTCTTCAGTTTCCTCTATTGGCTTGTCTGACTCCCTGGTCCAGGATTTGGTCCAGATTTCTGACAAACTTCCTTAATTGATTGCCTCTTTAGCAGTTCGGCTTGAGTCGAGCATACCC
>JACDDF010000165.1 GCA_013817135.1 Nitrospirales bacterium | reverse complement strand
GCTCATCGGCATGAGATTTTTCGTGATCCTCAAATGAACTCCAATAGGTCACAATCGCGTAATGGTCATCTGCGGGTTTTAATTCACTAAGGGACCCTTCGTCAGATACGAAACCGGAATATTTGAACACCTGACCGGCGATGAAGCCCCCTTTGTCTCCACCATACGTTTCCTTGACAACCATGCACATTTCTCCAACAGCCAGCTCAACCTGATCGAAGGTAATGCCGGGTTTCAGCTTGACGGTGTTGAACAACATTTTCGCTCCAAATGGAAGAGTAATAGGACCAAACATGGCAGCCTCCTGGTATCAGCACCCCTACAAAGCAGGTACCTGTTAAAAGAATGATCGGAGCAACCCTATCGGCAGAACTCATTATCATACTAGCACCAAGGCCACAGGGCTCGCAGACTTCACACCACACGATTCCTTACCAAACATTTCGAAGGCCTCATCCCACGATTGACAACACACCAGGCATGCTCAACGCGATGTCCTTCCAAATTACATTGACAAAGACCAGGAAAACTTTGAGAATCCTGGCATTCAACTCACGCGGCTATTCATCGCTGGCGACAGATCACCCACGCCGTCACTTGAAAGGACGCACATCATGGGGAATGCTTACCGGGGTCGGAACAAACTGCGACGACTTCAAAAACCCGCAGTCGACAAACCCATTGACGAACTCCTCAAAGGACTGCGACCCAAGCCTTCAGCCTCGAGCAACAGCTCCTATCGGGAACAGTCACTCAAGATTCACGGGCTCATTTGTGCCAAATGCGCCAGAGAATTCGACCTCAAGACCAGACACCTGCTCACGGTGCATCACAAAGACGGTAATCACCATAACAATCCCTCGGACGGATCGAATTGGGAAAACCTCTGCGTATACTGCCACGATGATGAACACAGCCGGGGAATCCTTGGTGATTATCTACGGAAGGCGAAAGAGGACAAGCCTTAGGGAATCGGTCTACAATCCCTTAGCGCACGAAGAACACATGCTATTGACTGGAACGAATTGACGGAGAGGTTGATAATTCTATGCTGAGGAAAGAATCACTAAGAGGGATACATGGCATCTATGTGGTTGTAGAGGACTTGGGACCAGAACTGAGAGGCGTATTAAACCGAAGTGAGGTGCGAAAACGAGTGGAGGCACAACTTCAAACTGCGGGCATTCGCCTTGTCAAAGAACTCGAAGCAGCCAAATTGCCCGGAGAGCCCTATTTATATGTCAATATGGCGGCTCTTCCCTTGGGTCCAAAGCGGTACGCCTGTCGGATCGACCTTGAAGTCCACCAACTGGTGGCTCTTGTTCACAACTCCTCAACGGGACATGCTATCACCTGGGAACAAGGCGTCGTGACGGCGGGTGGGGTCAAAACCATTTTCGACAATTTTGACGAATTGGTTTTGGATTTCATTTGTGATTATCTGGCGATGAATCCCGACAACTAATCCATCTACTCAATCACTGCCAATCGTTCTTTCGAATCTTGTGCTCTTCTGCCAAGGCTCTTTCCCCCTTTCACCGGCATTCAGTCTCACACGTTGACAAGACCTCGTCCACCCGACCCGTCCCTGAGCCCCACCACATTCGTCCTTCCCCCAATCCTTTGTGAACAGAGGATCTGACTGAATTCACTGATTGATTCTTATGAAATTTGACCTTGACCGGTTAATCATGAGAAAAAGGCTATTGTTCAAATTTCTAGCCTATAAGGAGAATGCTCATGGCGAAAGCGCGTGCCCGTCACATTTTGGTTTCAACAGAAGAAGCATGCAAAAACTTAAAAACACAAATTGAGGGTGGTGTAGATTTTGCCGCCGCCGCTAAGGATCATTCCACCTGTCCATCGGGCAAACAAGGTGGAGACTTGGGCGAGTTCGGCCCGGGTCAAATGGTCAAAGAATTTGATGCGGTCGTATTTAGCGGCGAACTCGGCAAGGTCCACGGCCCTGTCAAAACCCAGTTTGGCTATCATCTTCTTGAGATCACCAGCCGCACCCCATAAATCGTTCACTATTCATAGGGCAAGGGCATAGTCTCGTGGCTATGCCCTTATCCTGGACCCTCATCACCTGCAAAAACTGTCATAGCCTTGGGCTCGATCATTCTGCCCACACGTTCATCCAACAGATGCGAAGGCCAACCGTATACCCGGCTTCCTTCAGATATGGAAAGGTATGGCATCAAGATTCCCCTTGATGTAGACTCCAGTACCTCATTGAACGATCTGAAACACTGTCGCATTTACTGATTATGCCAAGCGAACACCAGCCGTCAAAATCAACGAAATTCAAAGAGCTCCTCTTGTCTCCCCAGCTTGAATTTATCTGTGAAGCCCACAATGGGCTTAGCGCCAAGATCGTGGAAGAAGCAGGGTTCCATGGCATCTGGGCTAGCGGTCTCTCCATCTCAGCTCAATTCGGCGTGCGAGATAACAACGAGGCGAGTTGGACCCAGGTCCTGGACAATCTGGAATTTATGTCTGACGCGGCTCGCATTCCGATTCTCCTCGATGGAGATACAGGGTACGGCAATTTCAATAATATGCAGCGTCTCATTCGTAAATTGGAACAGCGGCATATCGCGGCTGTCTGCATTGAAGACAAATTATTTCCCAAGACGAATAGCTTTCTCATGGGTGACACGCAGCCCATGGCCGATATGGAAGAATTTTGCGGAAAAATTAAAGCCGGAAAAGATGCGCAATCAGATCAGGATTTCTGCATCATCGCCCGGGTTGAAGCGTTCATCTGCGGATGGGGACTGGCTGAAGCTTTGCGGCGCGCAGAGGCCTATCGCGAGGCCGGGGCGGATGGCATCCTGATTCACAGTGCCCTGGCGGTGCCCGAGGAGATTCTGGCATTCAAACGGGAATGGAGCAATCGATCACCCGTGGTGATTGTGCCGACAAAATACTATTCCACTCCCACCGATGTATTCCGGCAGCATGGCTTTTCCATGGTCATTTGGGCAAATCACATGCTCCGCGCCGCAGTCGCCACCATGCAAACGACCGCCCGCGTCCTCAAGGAACAAGAAAATCTTTTGTCGATTGAGGATAACATTGTGCCGGTCTCTGAGGTTTTCCGTCTCCAAGGGGCCGCTGAACTCATGGAAGCCGAGCAACGCTACCTTCCGAGAAGCGCCGACCGCCCATCGGCTATTGTGCTTGCCGCTTCCCGTGGAGATGAGTTGGGGGAACTGACGGAAGATAAACCCAAAACCATGATACACATTCGTGGAGTCCCGCTCCTTGGGAATATCGTTGACGCATACAACAGCGTGGGCATCAAGGAGATTCTTGTGGTCCGGGGGTATAAGAAAGAAGCCGTCAATCTTCCCAATCTCACCTATGTTGATAACGATGCCTTCGCGGAAACGGGAGAATTGGATTCCTTGTGGAAGGCGCTTCAATCAAAAGAAGGCCGTTTCCAGACCACTATCGTGTCCTATGGCGATGTCCTGTTTAACAGCTACATTCCTCAGGCGCTGCTTCAGGCTAAGGATGATTTTGTGATTTTTGTGGACAGCGACTGGCAGGAAAAAACCAGTTATACAAGGCTTGGTGGATTTGCCGAATGCACCGCGCCGAATTCCCGAAAAGCCTTTAACGCCCAGATTCATCTCAAGCAATTAGGCACGGCAGTTCCTTCAAACATGATTCATGGCGTATGGATGGGATTTTTTAAAGTCTCGGCTCAGGGTGTGACGCAATTACATGAGATCCTTACCGAACTTCTTGCCGACCCGATTCACCGGAAAGCAGGAATGGCAACCCTGTTCCAGGAATTATTACGAAGGAATTATTCGATAAGGGTTCTCTATACCGTCGGGCATTGGCTGGACATTAACAGCCTCGATGATGTCGTTGAGGCCGGAAGCTTTTAATGAGGATTGGAGAACCTTCTTCAATGGGTTTGAACAATAAATGCTCGGTTTATTTTCTTGAAGGGAGCCCTCAGGATGAAACTTTCAGATCTTTCTCAGAAAGAATTTAAAGAACTGGTGAAAAGCATGGTGGATGACCGGTTATGTGAACTGCTGGGCAATCCCGACCTTGGCCTGGCCCTTGACGACAAGGTTCGCGCGGAGATGAAGCAAGTGTTGGAGTCCACGGATCGAGTGACCGGGGAAATTGTCGCCGAGCGACTGGGCCTCAACTGGTGACATAACATGGCTTGGTATCGTGTCACCTATCAGCCCTCGATTCTGGACGATCTTCACACAACCGACCAGAGCATGGCCCAGCGCCTTCTAGATAAGACCAAGTGGCTGGCCTCTAATGTCGCCAACCTACGACATGAACCCCTGCACGAGGACCTACCAGGACTTGTCCAATATGCCGTCGGTGACTGGCGCATTCTCTACTCCATTGACCGGGATGAGCATATTGTCCACATCCATCGTATCGCGATCAGACGAAAACTATACACCAGTCGCAACGCGCAGCAGCAGTCATGATTCGGTCAGAACAGATCGAACACGAACTTACCAAGGCTGCCAAGGGGCTCCAGGATGGGAACGGTGGTTTGGCCAGAGTGTGCGCACGACGAGCGGTGGCACTGGCCTCGCAGCATTGGGCTGAGGAACGGAATCTGCCAACCTGGAAGGGAGATGCCATGCATCACCTTCGTCAAATTCAAGGAGAACACACATTCCCTGTATCTGTGAGAAATGCCGCGCAACGACTCCTGACTAAAGTGACCGAACAAACACAGTTGCCCATGACCACTGATCCTATCACCGACGCGCGCATCATTCTTGACCATCTGAATGCCTGAATATACAGAATTGAAGCCAGGCCTTCGGAAAACCACCAGGGTTTTCTCACTTTCCTCAGAGAAACCCCGCCTCCCGGCGAACCCATGCGTTTTTGCAACACTCAACACAATTTCCACAAATCCCATAGTTTCATTAGGAGGTTTGGACTTCAGCTCCTGTTCCTGACGATCATTGTGATGATGGGTCACCCCCGGCTACTCATGGGAGCCGCCTCCCCCCAATTCATCATAGAAGCCCCTGAATCTTTAGAACCATTAGCTGCCCAACTGAAGGAAATCAATCCACAGTCGCTTCAGCGCATGATGGACTTTATGGGACTGGAACATCCTGGGCCACCGATTCGAGTCATATTGGCGCCAAACGGATCGCCCCTTGCACAGGAGGCGCCAGCATGGATGTCTGGTTACGCAGTGAGTGGGGCCTCCACTATTGTGCTTCTCACTGACCGGAGTTTGACTTACCCGAACAATTCACTCCACGATGTCTTCCTGCATGAAATCGGCCATATCCTGGCCCATCGGGCTGCAGGAGAACAACCCCTGCCCCGGTGGTTTGATGAAGGATTGGCGATGATGACCGCACGAAGATGGGATTTAGAAGATCGAGCACGATTAGTCTGGGCGATGGTTTCAGACACGCATGTCTCTCTGAATGATCTCAATACCCTCTTCGTCAAAGACGAGGCCTCCGTCCGACGGGCCTATGTCTTGGCCTACGCCTTTACGTTAGACCTCCTGGAACACACAGGACAGGATAGCCCCAAACGAATTCTGGCAAAAGTCCAACTAGGCATGTCCTTTCCTGAAGCCTTTGCGCAAACCACCTTCATGACACTCACACAAGCAGAAGGACAGTTCTGGAGTCGGCAGACACTCTGGAATCGCTGGATCCCTGTGGCCACCAGTTCCGGAATGGTCTGGCTCGCAATCACCCTCTTAGCCTTTTGGGCATTTACCAGACAACGGAAGAGAGCCGCAGCCATTAAGAAACAATGGAGGGAAGATGACTTTGATCTATGATAGCCTCTATCACGACGATCACATCAGACCACCCCCTTCACCAATGTAGCTTCGGAAGAGAGATGAGGATGCAATACTATAGGCACTACCCTAACCTTCCGACTGGTTCGGAGGGAAAATAACCATATTCC
>JACDDF010000164.1 GCA_013817135.1 Nitrospirales bacterium | reverse complement strand
CCAAAATCGAGATGGGGAATCGACTAAAAATACGAAGGCGCAACTTGAGAAGCGCCGGATTGGCCTGGCTGATCAATTTGTTGATCAAATCGAGGCACTTAACCTGCATCAGCGTGTTAAAGATCAAATGTTAAGGCGTGTCAAAGATGTCGGTCAGGAAATTCGGTCCGTTGAAATGATGACTGCCCGTCATAGGAAAAGGCTTGGGCTTGCTGGGCAGGACGGCATTCAGGTGATTGGGAAAAAACCACGCGCGACTACAAAAGGGAGTTCGCTGAGACGCAAACAACAATTGACTCCTGAAGAAATTGAAAAATTGAAACAAGAAGTGGAAGCGGGGAAAGCTACCCTTTTACGGATCCAAGACGAGGTTTTGGGTATGCCGATGGAAGAATTTACGGCTGCCCTGACTATTTTGGAGACCGCTGAGGAAAAGGTGAAACGAGGGAAGGCCCAACTGATCGAGGCCAATCTGCGATTAGTCGTCAGTATTGCACGAAAATATACGAATCGAGGATTGCAGTTTATCGATTTGATCCAGGAAGGGAATATTGGATTGATGCGGGCGGTCGATAAGTTTGAGTATCAGCGTGGCTATAAATTTAGCACCTACGCAACCTGGTGGATTCGTCAGGGTGTGACGCGTGCCATAGCCGATCAGGCCCGAACCATTCGTATTCCGGTACATATGATTGAGGCCAATACCAAATTAGCCCGGACGGCAAGGCAGTTGGTGCAACAATTAGGGCGTGAACCTACCCCAGAGGAAATTGCCGAACGGATGGGCCTAACTCCTGAAAAGGTTCGCATGATGTTGGATATTTCTAAGGGGACCATTTCCCTTGAAACGCCAATCGGCGAAAAAGAGGATAGCCAGTTAGGGGACCTGATTGAAGATAAAAATGCAGTTTCTCCTATGGATGCTGCAAACCGTTATGATCTGCAACGTCAGATTGCTAATGCCTTGGGGGTGTTGACTCCTCGCGAAGAGACTGTGATTCGTAAGCGGTTTGGGATCGGTGATAGTACCGATCATACATTGGAGGAAATAGGTCAGGACTTTGACGTGACTCGTGAGCGTATTCGTCAGATTGAGGCCAAAGCCCTAAAGAAACTTCGTCACCCAAGTTGCAGCCACAAACTTCGGAGTTTGGTGGACCATCTCTAATCTGAGTCTATGATGAATTGGGAAGGCCCCGTCATGTATATGACGGGGCCTTTTTTTGTCATATCCCTAGGGCATTATGGTATGGGTACTTTTGATTCTCTCTTTTCATGAATTCCTATTATTCATTCATTTGACGTTCCCCCTTCTCCGTCCCGGTATGTAGATGGTAAGATTTTTTTAAGATGCGCATTTTAGTGGTGGAAGATGAACCTAAGGTGGCTTCATTTATCCGGCGAGCGCTGGAGGAGGAAAGTTATGCCGTCGATGTATGCGCGGATGGACCAGGAGGGTTGGATTGGGCTCAAGCCGTAAATTATGACTTGATTGTTTTGGATTTAATGTTGCCGGGATTGCCAGGACTAGAAGTGCTTAAACGTGCTCGTGCTGCAGGTGTCAAAGCTCCAGTGCTTATTTTAACGGCACGTTCAGAAGTGGATCAACGGGTCAAAGGGCTGGATGCGGGGGCTGACGATTATTTAACGAAACCCTTTGCAATTGAGGAATTGCTTGCCAGGGCTCGAGCGCTCCTTCGCCGAGCTGGAGGGGCGCCAACCGGAATTCTTCAAGTAGACGATGTGATATTAAATCCTGTCACTCGAGAGGTGACTCGTGCCGGCCAACGTCTTGAGTTCACGACTAAAGAGTATGCGCTCCTAGAGTATTTGATGCGAAATGCGGGGCGGGTGTTAACGCGATCCATGATTACGGAACATGTGTGGGATTTGGATTTTGATACGTTTACGAATGTCATTGATGTGTATATTAGCTACTTGCGAAATAAAATTGATAAAGGGCGAGAACGAAGCCTGATTCAAACGGTCAGGGGAAGCGGGTACATGATGAGGTCTGACGGGTGAAAACGACCTCGATCCGAGTTCGATTAACTTTGTGGTATGGATCGGCGTTGGCTCTGATTCTGGTTCTTTTTGCTGTCGCATTATATTTGGTGATGTCCCGCGCACTTCGGGAACAGGTGGATGCCTCGTTGGAGGAGGCGGCAGCTGTGGCAATTCGAACGTTGGGAGAGCATCGGTTTGGCCCATTCTTGATCTTTGAAGATTTATCTCAGGACTTTCCTGAAATCGCACTCTTGGATAAATTTTTTCAAATTTTTGGACCCGCGGGGCAAGTGACGATTCAGTCGGCTAATATTCAAAGCCGAGAGATTCCATTGAGTCAAACATCGTTTCGTGCCTCCCTCGATGGAAAATCAACGTTTGAATCCGTTCAATTTGAAAAAGGGGTTCCACTGCGATTGCTGTCGGTTCCTATTCGTCAAGATGATCAATTGGTGAATATTTTACGTGTTGGGACATCGCTTTACCCAACAGAACGAATGCTGCATCGGCTCTTAGCCGGTCTCTACATCGCGTCTCCTTTGGCCTTGCTCGTGTCCTTGCTCGGAGGGTGGTTTTTGGCAGGACGAGCGTTGCGTCCGGTTCATGCCATTACCCAAGCGGCCCAACGCATAGCGGCCGGGGACTGGACCCAGCGGATTCAAACCCCTCATTCCAACGATGAAATCGGACAATTAGCCTCAACCTTTAATGACATGATTGGACGATTGGAAGTGTCATTCCGGCAAATCCGGCAGTTTAGTGCGGATGCGTCCCATGAACTTCGAACACCCTTAACCATTACAAAAGGGGAAACTGAGCTGGCGTTACGGCGACCACGGCAAGCAGAAGATTATCAGGCGGTGCTGGAGAGCAATTTGGAGGAAATTGACCGCATGAGCCGGATCGTGGATGAGCTTTTGTTTTTATCACGAGCGGATCTTGGGGAAATTAAGCTCAAGATGTATCCAGTTCAACTGGATGATTTAGTGGGAGAAATTCAGCAACAGGCGTTGGTGTTGGGCCAAGAACACAATATTCACACCGTGCTCGAAGCCATTGAGCCCGTCGTTGTTCAGGGAGACGATCTGCGATTGAGGGAATTACTCTTAAATCTGGTCGATAATGCTGTGAAATATTCTCATGAAGGACAAACGGTGGAACTCTCTTTGCTTGTTGCCGGAAACAAGGGAAAGCTAGTGGTTCGAGACCACGGTATTGGTCTGGCTCCTGAGGATCATGGCAGAATTTTTGATCGGTTTTACCGGACCGATGAAGCGCGTTCTCATTCGGCAAAAGGGACCGGATTGGGTTTGGCGATTTGTAAGTGGATTGTGGAAGTTCATCATGGGACCATTGAGGTTCAAAGTGTTGTTCATGGTGGTTCCTGCTTTACGGTTTTTTTGCCTTTGGCTCCCTCCGCAGCGACAGGGTAAGCCCCAGACTTCTCGCACTATTAAAAAGTTTTAATTTTCCCCTAATTTCCCTTTCATCTCGGGGTGGTACAAATATACCTGTACTGACCAAACAAAAAGGGAGGCTATACAGGCCAGGTCTACAGAGGTAAATTCCTATTGGCCCAGCTTCGTAGCCTTTAACCCTGAAATGTCCAAAGGGGGAATTTATGATCACACTTCAACGGGGTTCACCATTCAGCGAAACGCAGGAAAATCACGCACCGTCCTTGGGTAAGGGCCGACCTAAGAAACGGGCTCCCTTAAGTTATCGAAATTCCTCAAGACAGGCCGGTTTGGATATGGATCACGAGGAGAGCTCCAAATCTATAGCTGAACCTGGATCCGTAAATTTAGAATCCATGTATTTTCGTGGGTTTCGCTCACGCCCGCTTTTGAATGCCAGGGAGGAATTAGCGCTGGCTACTAGACTATACCAGGGTACGGCCAATCTTCGTTCATTATTACAGGAGGCTTTTGAGCTCACCAAGGGGCTGAGTCAAGGTCCAGATGTTAAGTTGTTTCAAGATGAATTGACGAAATTCTCAGAGCTAAATGGGTATTCAGCTCCGGTTGTGGAAGCCATCGTGGAGTGTTTATGCAACATTGAGACTTTCTCAGCGATGAATGGCAGGTCAGTCCAAAAGCTTCGTCTGCGGTTTTCGGAAATTCGTCTTTCGATTGGTGAAGTTCGGGTGGATATTGAAGAACCAAAAGATGCCTTGGTGCAACGGAATCTCCGTCTGGTAGTGGATGTCGCTAAGCGATACTTAGGGCGAGGGATGAATTTTCTGGACCTTGTGCAAGAAGGGAATATTGGACTGATGAAAGCGGCGGAACGCTTTGATTACACCCGTGGGTTTAAATTCAGTACTTATGCCACGTGGTGGATTCGCCAAGGCATTTCGCGAGCGGTTGCCGATCAAAGCCGGACGATTCGCGTGCCGGTACATACGAATGAGGCCTCCACCAAAATTGCCAAGACAGCTCAGCGCCTCGCACAGCAATTTGATCGAGAACCCACGTTTGAAGAAATTGGACAACACCTGGAGATGACCGGCGAGCGGGTGAAAGAAACGATTGAAGCGTTTCAGGAGCCGATATCCTTAGATGCTCCTTCCGTTGATGGAGAGACCGAATTAGGAGAATTAATTCCTGACCTGGCGTGCCAGTCTCCGGACGAAGAAGTGTCCCGTAAATCAAATGCACAATGGTTGAATCAGATTTTTCAGGTTTTGACTGTTCGCGAGCAACAAGTCATTCGTTTACGTTTTGGTATTGGAGTAGATGAAGCTTGGACTTTAGAGCAGGTGGGACGGTCCATGGCCGTGACTCGTGAACGGATTCGTCAAATCGAGGTTGTGGCATTGAAAAAGCTCAAAGAGTCCCATGTCAAAGCCATGCTGGCTGAAATTCAGTGACCTGTTTTGGTTGCGAAGTTCAAATTGTACAGGATACGGTGGCATGTTAGCAGATTGACGTAGAGGTCCAAAAAGTAGAGGATTTAGAAAAGCAGGAACCTTAAGGTTCCTGCTTTTCTTTTTGCGAGTGTGGTCATCTTCCTAATTGGTCCTCCGGGATATTTGAAGTATGGCATCATCCCGAAGGTAAATACTTGGGGCAGGGGAGATGGAAGCCGTCTGGTTTAGCGTGAGGCATCAGGTCGGTGATGTGGAAATTATTTCTAACGCAGGCACAATGGAAGAAGAACAGACTCGTTTTTGACCGGATAACAGTATGCCAATTGTGATCACTCCCCATCTTTCTATCCCTGATTCTGACGTGCGATTTTCAGCTGCTCGAAGCGCAGGTCCTGGTGGGCAACATGTTAATAAGGTGAATAGTCGGGTCATTTTAGAGTTTGATGTCAAGCAGACTTCCGTCCTTAGTGGCTACCAAAAACGAAGAATTACCGAAGCGGTTGGGCAACGTATGAATCAAGAAGGGGTTCTGAGGCTGCAGGCTCAACGACATCGCACCCAATCAGCTAATCGCGCTGATTTATTGGAGAAATTTGTGAAAATCCTGCAGGATGCCTTGCGCCCAGTAAAAATCCGGGTTCCAACCCGAGTGCCGAATCGAGTGCGTGAGAAGCGTTTGGAAGAGAAGAAACTGCGTACTCGTGTGAAGCGGGTGCGACAAAACCCCAAAAATTTGGATGAAACGTAACGATCTGCAATTTTTGACGATAAGGTAATTTCATGACGACCAGTTCCTCCCATTCCAGTCCTTTGATGCCAACTCCACCCCGTGCTAAACGGGTCCCGCACCGGTTAGAACATCACGGTCACGTTCGAACCGACGAGTATTATTGGCTCAGAGATCGTGAGAACCCTGAAGTCTTGGCTTATTTGCAGGCTGAGAATGAGTATGCCGCCACGTTGAGGAGCCATACCAGAGAATTGGAGCAGACCCTGTTTGAAGAGATCAGTGGCCGCATTCAGCCAACGGATTTATCTGTTCCGTTTCGGCTGGGAGATTTTTGGTATTACACTCGCTATGAAGAAGGAAAGGAGTATGC
>JACDDF010000163.1 GCA_013817135.1 Nitrospirales bacterium | reverse complement strand
TCCCAGACAAGCAGAGGGCATGATGAAATTTGAGCTGCACACTGATGTGGTGTTAACGTGTGACCTACCGGAGCATCGTCGTCTCCGTCGCGGCGACATCGTCAAACTAGTGGACCACCATATTGCTCCTGACGGCACTGAGGGATACTCCATCGAGGTCTTCAACGCCGTTGGAGATACGATTGCCGTCACCGCCGTCCCCACCTCCGCCCTCGAAGCCCTCCGCGAAGATGAGGTGCTCTGCGCCCGTGCACTGGCTCGTTAGCGCCTAGACAGCACCATAATCTTTCACGGTATCGGAGCAGAAGCCTTGCCTATCTTGCTTACCCGCCCAGTAGGCAGATGATCGGGTTTTCATTGGCCACGGACATGTCGAGAGAAAATAACAGTGGCAGTGCCAGGGGGGAGAAATAAGCAACCACTAGGCTCCGAACTTGAGCCTACTTTGCTAAGGCTGTATAAAGCTCGGTGGAGAAATTGATGAAAACGCTACAAGAAATTGAAAAGGCGATTGAAACCTTGCCATTGCCCGATCGGCTTAGGCTTTATAAGGACATGCCGCTCTTGATTGGCGGGGATATCGAGGACCTCGACTGGCAGCGATTGGCTCTCGATAATTTCTCCAGGACGACTCCCCTGACGATCAAGTTTATGATCAAATATAAGGTTGGCGATGTGGTCTCGGTGGAATTCCCCCTTCTCTGACCTGCAGACCCATAAACGCCGGTCTGGGCGGGTACTAATGAGTGGCGGTTCCAGCCGTTAAACAAATAAGCCCAAATCTCAAACTTGAGTCTCCTTCTTATAGTGCGGTATAAGGACACACCCCAATTGATTGGTTGGCATGTCGAGGGTATTGACTGGCAGCGCTTGGCTCTTGAGAGTTTTTCCAAGCACGACGGGATAAACCATGAATGAGCGAATCATTATTGATCCGGAACTCCAACACGGTAAACCCGTGATTCGCGGAACACGCGTACCGGTGGCCCGGATCCTCGGTGGGTTAGCGGGAGGAATGACCTTCGACGAGATATGCCGCGAGTATGATGTAAGCACCGAGGACATCCGAGCCGCCATCAAGTATGCCGAAGAGTTGGTTGAGCAGGAAACCCACCATCCGCTCCCCATGGGTTGATTTCCTCCGTGCGATTTTTAATTGACGCCGACCTCCCCCGTTCCACCAAAACCCTGCTGGAGAAATTCGACCACGAAGCCATAGACGTTCGAGACATTGGCCTGAGGAGTGCCAAAGATCCGGTCATTGCACGTTATGCCAAAGATCACCAAGCCTGTCTCCTGACCGGTGACTTCGGCTTTGCGGACGTACGGAATTATCCACCCGAAACCTACGACGGCATTGTCGTGCTGGGGTTGCCCCGCGATGCCACCGCCGCCTTTATCCTCCAGCTGATCGAGGAGATCCTACGCCAGACGGACGTGCTCGCTCGGCTACCCCATAAGCTGGCCATCGTCGAAGCCGGTCGCATCCGCTTAAGACCCGCCTGAAACCTATGGCAAGCTATTGAGAAAACTTGTACTTTTCAAAAATGAGACTCTTCCGCTCAACGAAAAAATTAGAAGTGACAAGAAGACAATATCTTGGATGGTGAAAAAAGAATCCTTAGCCCAGCGATCTGCCAAGAGCAAGGAATCTGAAAACGATAAAATGAGAAAGGAATATGATTTTTCCAAATTGAAGGGTGGTGTTAGAGGGAAGTACTACTCAAAGGCAAAAGCAGGCACCAATCTCGTACTCATCGACCCCGATCTTGCAAAAGTCTTTCCCAACGACGAGTCCGTTAACCGAGCGCTTCGACTATTACTTGAGACTGCTAGCGATGCGACCAAAACATCTCACAGCACTCGAAAGAAGGTAAAAAAGACGCCTAACCCCAGACCCAAGAGAACTTCAGGCATTCCCACAAGTCGTTAAGTCTTGAGCAGCTGACTCTTAATCAGCGGGCCGTAGGTTCGACCACTATACGGCGCACCAATTCAATCAACAACTTAGGTCGTCCCCGCCAGCACCTCGTTTGGGGAAATGCCTGTTTAACCCCACTACCTTTGAAATGTAGGGATCGTCCGAATCATGAAGTCACTAAAGAGCGGCACGGTAAATGCCAGATCACCATGTGCGGGGCTATAGATCATTCCTTTATTGATAAGTTTGGCTCGAACTGGACCGAGACTGGTGACCTTGACTCCCAAGATATCTGCAATATCTCCCGTGCGATGGGCATCCTGTCCGAGTGCGGCCATAGCTCTCAGAAAGTTTTTTTCACTTGGAGTGAGCCGTTCATAGCGCACACGAAAAAAGTTTTCGTCGAGCCGGGGAATAACCGTCGACGTGGCATCGTGAATCACCTGCAAGGTAATTGGGCTGGAAGTGGCTAAATTCCATGCAACGTAGCCCCATTCCTGGAGAAAATACGGATAGCCTTTCGTGAGGCGATACACCTCTGTTAAGGCGGAAGGCTCGAAAGCGATTCCGGCCTCTTGCGCCGGATCTTGCAATGCCTTGGCAGTATCCTCCTTCGACAATGCACCAATATTGGGAAAGCTGAAAAGCCTCTCGGCATAGGATTTCGACTCACCGGCCAAACCAGGAAGAATAGGCAGACCCGCACCCAGCAACACTAAAGGGAGCTGATGCTGCTGAATCTTGTGCATCGCCATGATCAACGCTCCCAATTCCTTCTTGCTGAAATATTGAATCTCATCAATCAAGATAGCCACAGGGATTTTTCGATCCTCGGCAACCTCGCCTATGGCGATTAAAAGGTTAGGCAGGTCAACCTCCAGATCGCCACTATCTGCGGCGCCCTTTTCTGGCTCGATATCCAATCCTATGCTGATATCGCCCATTGTGAGTTTGAGCGCGCCGATAAAACTTCGGAGAACAGCCAATCCACGTTTGACCTTGTCTCCGGTCCCCGCAATTCGATCCAGGTCATAGAGAAGACTCCGCAAGTAAGGGGCAATCAAGGGACCTAATGCTTTGCCTTCGTGTGCCTCGATAAAGATGGTTCGGTATCCATGATCATCCGCCATTCGTTTGATCTCGTTGAGCAGAACCGTTTTGCCCACTCCACGGAGACCCGTGAGCAACATGCTTTTTTCCGGACGCCGTAGCCGCACCCGTCCGAGAAGAATCCTGGCCTGCTCTAAAATTGGGTCGCGCCCCACAAGTTCTGGAGGTGGAGAGCCCGCACCGGGAGAAAAAGGGTTTTTTATAGGATCCATGACCTAATTATACCAATTTATACATACTTATACATGGAATTGATAATAAATGAGTATAAATGGTCACGCAACTCTAAGCACCTTCATAACCACATTTCCCAGATGGTTGATGCGTTTGATGGCGATGCGGCCGGATTTGGGTTTGTTGAAAGGCAGGAGGTATCGCTGTTGAGGGTGGCCCAGAGTTCTTTGTTGATCTCCGCTTTGAAGGTGGTCTTGAGTAACTAGTCGGGATCATTGCCATCGTGATCGACGTAACAGCAACAGACGGGTCTCCGTCTTATGGACGATTAAACGAATATCTCGGCTAACCCGCACTGTCCAGAAATTCTTGTCTTTTGCCTTATCAAGTTTGTGGAAACTCATTCCTGGATTAGCCGGATTGAGCTGCAAATCGAAGGCGGTTGTCTTGACCGCCTTCTGCTCGTCACCGGTCAGGCGAGTGAGGCTGTCAGAGAAGGTGTCGGCAATGCGGAAGTCCATGAGTACGTCTCTAGGCCCTTGTGCCTACGGCTCATCAAAGTCCATATTTCCGCTTCCAATTAACGAAGGCCGGCTCTGTTCCTTCAAGAATTTCCACGACTCTGGCCTTGATTTCGGTGGACTTAATAGCGCCGGAGATGTATCCAAAAAGATTGTTGGCCTTGTCGCAGCTAACGCAAATGATCTGCTCGGCATCGCGGACCACTGCTCAACCCGGAGATCAAACCAGGGCGTAAACGCTTTGGCTGCGAAACTTTTTGGGTATGCCTGGAAGAACATCTGAAGGGAGAGGTGGCAGGCATTGCTGCCTGAGCGTATCCCAACGGATATCGCAGACTATCTAAACAGATACAACATTAATTCGAAACCGCCAACGGCTAGACCGCGGGCCGTAGGTTCGACCCCGACACGGCCCACCAATACAATTAAGCACTTACGTCGTCCCTACCCAGCTTCCATTTCCCACAAAACCTGTTTTAGATCTGTTTCTGAAAATTGGACGGCTGCGTTGTCCTGTATTTCAACGGCGAGTTTTGAGTTTTTTGACCATACAGGGTTTCAGCCTGCAAAGAGGACCTCACCGATCCCTGTAAGGGGCTGGGGAGCCATTGTTTGGGGGAGCAGCTCGGCCCAATTTACAGGATTGATCGGAGAACTCAGGTTTCCATCATCTCCAGGCGGGTATCAAACTCATGCCCGCATTGGACACAACGAATACAGTCTGATTCCACCGTGATCTCCTCATCCCGAATTCCCATCCCCCCGCAAGGGGGACATCGGGTTAAATGGACTTTCTGATCATCTACTGTCTCAAATCGTGTTCCCCGGTAGCAGTATACCGGTTGGCCGTCAAGAGCCCAAGGTTTCCCCGCTTTATCAACAACTGGCAATGCGATGTAATGGTGAGCAGCATACGCCTCCTGCTCCTTTCGGGTTGGAAGGCCGTCTTGAACCAGTTTGCCTGTTTTGAACTCGTAGAGGGCACCCTCTTTGGGAATGACTTTTGTAGGACCCACATTCCACCTCCTATAAACTTACATGCATGAAAATTTGAAGGACAAATTATGGCATACCGGATGTCCCTTTGGGGACACCCTTCCAGGGCCCAGGCATGAGGGGAGAGTTTTTGCCACCCATCCCTACCCCTTTTTTCTTTTTTTTTCTCAATTTCAGCTATGAGAAAATCAGCTATGCTGGCCCCATCACTGGTATGGGCAACTCTATTTTCGGAGTACAGATGGTGTTTTTCTTCACACGCCTGGATGAATTGTTCTAAGCCCGCCACGTAAAATACGCCAAGAGATCTCCTACGGAAATAATTCCGACAACCTTTCCCCCTTCTTTCACCGCAAGATGCCTTACACGAAGATCCCTCATTGTATCCTGCGCATCCAGAAGCGTCTTTGTGGAATCGATGCAATTCAGTGGAGTGGTCATAATACTCTCCACGGTGGTGTTCTCTAAATCTTTTCTATCGGCGACGGCCTTTCGCACAAGTTCTCGATCACTCACACTGCCAACGAGTTCTCCATTTTTTTCAATGAAGAGGGCTCCCACTTGTTCATCACGCATTTTTTGTGCGGTGTCGGAAATTGATGCCTTACTAGAAATTTTCTTGAGTTCTTTACTCATGACTTCTTTGATCGAAACCATGGTCCAGCCCTCCTTCCACGTTGAGATGAGTACCTAGCCATTTTTCTTTCCAACAGGATCCGAGGCCTGAACATTGTAACCATTCACACCATTTATTGGTCAAAAAGAAAAGCCCCCAAGGAGCCGCATGGCGTCAATTACGCCAATCATCCGTTTCCAATGGGAATTTTCAGTCTGCAATGCCATCCGCAAAGGTCTCTATGCCAAGGGTTGAGACATAGTGTGTCGTTTGAGGTGGTGTTGAAGGGCCTGGCGCTCCGCTTTATGAGAGTGCAGTCGAATCACTCGATTGGCGAAGGGCATGTTTGGTCTATTGTGCACCATAGGCCTCCTGATCAATAAGGTGCTCTTATACTAGCCTGGTGGTCAACAAATCAATGCTTCCGTGAGGATGGGATTTTCAAATCAATCTCACTCAGCCGCGCATGTGCGTGCTTGCCTGTCATCTATCCTCCTACCCTACTCCACTCCACTCCACTCCACTCAAACGAATTGTCATTATTATCAAAGGGAGCCGTTAGGGATCGTGTGATGCCCCGGCATGGGGACGTCAGAACCTTGTGGTACATGTTCCATTATGCGTTAGACTTTCAAGACAAATC
>JACDDF010000162.1 GCA_013817135.1 Nitrospirales bacterium | reverse complement strand
ACTCAGAGCAGGACTGGACTCACATTTTTGAACACCTAATTCTTTCCGTCCAGTGGGTCAGAGCCACTCATTTGTGAATGAATAGGCCAAAGATTTGAAATATTCAACTGCCCACTTGACGAGTTTGATGAGAGCGGAGTAGAAATTGAACACTGTTGACGATGTGAAGGGAGATGTATGGCTATGGAAAGTAATCCGCTCGTAATTTCTGATCAAGAACGGTTGCAGCTTTTGTATGAACGGTTTCGGGATGTGTGTTTGGTGGAAAAGGAAGTGTGGACGGAAATCTATATGCCCCGGCAAACGGAGAAGGGCATGGTGCTCACCAATCAACACGAATGCTATGAAGTGATGATTGATGATGAAGCGGTTGAAGATGCGTTGGAGGCCAATATTTCTTTAGGTTCGAAGGCGTTGGGCGCGGCGATTCAGGAGTATAAAGATCATATTACGTTTCGAAAAAAATAGTTCGATCATTTGACGAAGATAAATCAACCCCTGATGGTTAACGCCATGACTATTGCCAGCTCTTCCCCAGCCTTGATAGCAAGGTCCTGCAGGGTGCAACCGGCTTAACCCGGCCCTCTTTCGGAATTCATTAGTTCGAGGATGGAGAAATTCTGAAGCTTTTCCCCCTCTGCATTTTCTTGGCAGAGGGGGAAAAGAATGGTCATTACCCTGAAACGATGGGAATAATTATGCTCTGAGGCGTTCTTTAATTGGAGAGTCGGTGATTATGTTGCCGGAATCGCTTCTTTCGCAGGCGCTGCGACTTTTGCGGCAGCAGGAGGCGGTACCTTTTTGGCTTTTTCGGTATCCTGATAGGCTTTGTCTTGCGCCATCCAATCATGTCTGAGTTTTTCAGAAATGACCTTTGTGCTTTCTAGCATTTCAGGGATTTTAGTCAGGGTTTTGTCATGGGCCTCCATGGCGAAGCCGATGTGGTTCGAGCTGTATTGATCAAATTGCACGCGAATGATCTCCACGTTCGGAAGAATTTCCGAAAATCGTGCGGTATACGTTTTCCCCTTCGCCGTTAAGCTTTTTCCATCTTCTTCGACCAGGGCGACGGTGCCGGCCGGTACATCCTTCCCGGTGAATTTATGCAACTGTCCAAAGTCTCCAATGGCATAGCGTGTGATTTCGGTTCCCATATGACCCACCCCTTGTTATGTGTTGATGATAATAGCATCGGACTAGACAGACGGGGTGTGAGTGTATTTGGAGTTGTGGTCCAGACAAAGACACCATACATTCCGGTATGTCTCGAATGGGTTTATTATGAAGCCTCCAGGGCTAGAGAGCAATGGGCCGGATATCAAAAAAGAGGAGTTGAGCCTCCCGTCAACGGCTTCACCCCAGATAGCAAAGAGGGTTAAGAAGAGGCCTTAAAAGGGTCACTCGCAGTAGGTTTTGATGTCAGACCACTCAGATTGAAACGGGAAAGCTCGATAGGTCGTGGAGACGGGTGGCAGCAAGGATTTCAGGTGTGCCAGGCGGTCTTGGGTCGCTGGATGGGTTGAAAGATAGCCAAGGACGCCGTTTGCAGGTTGTTCTTTTCCAAGTTTGGCGAAAAAGGTGATCATCCCTTCGGGGTTAATTCTCGACCGTTGTAATAATTGTAATCCCTGTTCATCGGCCTGGTCTTCTGCGTCACGGCTGTAGGACAGGGTCTGAAGAGTTTGGGCGGCTTGGAGTGCATACGCCACCATGCCGCTGGCATCTCCGCTGAGAGCGGCGACGACGAAAGCCATCGATACATGCCGCACGATTAGGTGCATGGTGTGTCGAAGCAGAACGTGTTGAATTTCATGAGCCAAGACTCCCGCGAATTCTTCTGGTGAAGCGGTGTCTTGCAGGAGACCACGAAAGACCATGATATACCCGCCCGGGGCAGCCATGGCGTTGACAACGGGGCTATCCACCACGGTCACCTGAAATTGATAGGGGAGTTGGTCGATGGAATTGGTCATGGCCGTCAATATTGATTCGACCGCGTGGATCAGTTTCGGGTTCTGGCAAACCGGTTTCCCGGCTGTGACTTCCTGTTGAACAAATTGTCCCAACTGAATTTCCCAGGAAATCGGAATGGCCGCGGTGATTGGCTGAGCCAATGAGGGAATCCCCCAGGTGAAGATGCCATATACGATGGGGAGGCTGGTGAGTGCGGCAAGTACCGTCCAGTACACGCGTGCACGTCGCGTGGCGGGATGATAGAAATGACCGGCGTGTGAGCCCCCATGCTCATGAATCGCAATCAGAATGTTGGGGCTGGGGATGACCAGGGTTTCGCCAATTCCTGTCCCTCGCTCGAATCGTACTTCTTCTCCGGAATAGCGCCCCTGGGTCTGTCTAAGTTCATGATAATTCCATGTCGTGGTTCTGTGGCTAGCAAAGTGAAGGCTCAGGCCGACAGCTGTCACGGAAATGGTTACATGCTGTGGAACCACCGATTGCCCATCATAATAGGACCCTTTCCATTCCGTGGGGTGTGTCATGGTCGTGTTGGATTAGCCAAAGGAACACATAATTCGTCGGTGGATGGAGAGTTTTGAATGCCGGGAGGATCGAAGCTGAACACGCACAATGGCCAAATTAGCCTAAATCAAAACCAGCGTCAAAGTATCCCGCAAGCTCTTCTCCGATGGGCGAAGCATCCAGGGCTTCCTGTTCGAGGCGTTGAAAATCTAAAGGGCCTTGAAGGGTGAGATGATAATACAGAAATTGAAGATTCCGGACCTGGACCCACGGCCAGGCTAATCCAAACGTGAGAATGAGCATGAGGAAGTTCGTCATCCGCAACTCCATTAAATTCCAGGTGGAGGCAGAAAACTGAAAATGTGCGTCTCCAAAATCTGAATGATTCCATTGGTACCGTTGCTTGGTCACCTGCAGGTAAAACCACGGAAGGAGAAGTGTGAGCAATCCTGTGATGAACATGGAATTGAACAAGAGGTCTCGCCAACTATCGGATGGCCATTGGGCGAGGACTGACAGGCCTTTGGGTCCGGCGTTGATCCCGAGGAGGGCGATCACAATCAGCATGCTGAAGGCCAGGGCTTTTACATAGATTCTCAAGAGCCCGCTTCCCGTTCCGGAATAGGTGAATGGGCGATTACCAAGGTAGCTGTGAGCGACGAGAAATTTTCGTCTGGCATTTTCGAAAAACGGGTAATAGATGCCGGCGGTCAACAAGGTCAGTACGGTTCCCAGGACCCATATTTTCATATATTCCTTCACGTGCCCCCGGAAGGAGAAACGAATTGTTCCCAGAGAGGTTCGACTCAACCGATAACGATGCGATCCCACGACGGCGACAGGAATGAAGCACAAGGCCATAGTCCCTGCAAGGGCATTGGGGATCCAAGCCGGAATCTGGCTCCATAGGAGTGGAACGAGACTCAGAAGAGCATAGGGAAGACCAAAAACCAAAAACGCTTTTGACCAGCCCTTCAATAATTCTTGAGGCGTTCCGTGATAGGAAAAGCGAGTATGAGCAAAACTGGTTTGGCTGCTCAAAAATTGGCGAATACGCACTCTCCCCCAAAATGAATACAGGCCAAGAGTCAGTAATGTGAAAAAGGTATTGACGATGAAAATGCCAAAGAGGGTTCGCCCACGCCCCCAAAAAATGGGATGGTGGATGGGAAACAAATCGGAATCGTCCGGCTTGTTGTCCAGGTCGGAAGGGGGAATTGCCTGACGGGCCTCGGTCCGGTCTCTCTGATCAGAGCCCCAAGTCGCTAAATCAGAACCACGTTCAGCCGATGAGCCTGTTTTAGGAGTGGTCAAGAGATCCTGTGATTCTGACGGTGTCGAGGAAAGGTTTGTGGTGTATGATGTCTCATTGGAGTTGTTCACGGATTCCTGAGGTGGCGAATGAATGGTGGCTCCACATTGGGAACAGGTCTCGCCACCATTTCGGACCGACCCGCATTTTGTACAGATCAAAGCGGGCGTCAATTCCATCGGTCAGGGGTTCTCTTGCCGGTTGTGCTCATCGGTGGTGGCCATTCGGAGTGCAGGGTTTCTCTCAGGTGGCTCTATCGGTCTTGTCTGATACAATCCTAACTATTCATTTTTAACCCATTTATCCAATAAAATAGTGAAACAAGGGAGTATTTATGCAGAAGAGTATCGGTCAGATGATCTTGATTGGCATAAGTGTCCTCACCGTGGTAGCTTGCGCAGATTTCTCTCGTCAGATCCCTCAAGGTGAGGAAAGCACCCAGAAAAGCTCTCATCCACCCCGACAACTTCAAGATCTTGCCGGGATCTGGGAGTATGCAGACGAAACCGGGTCCAATACCATCACGTTAAATGAAGAGGGGAAAGGACATTATGAGTGGGAGGGTGGCTGGTTTGAAACCCATGAACTAAAGGACGGGGTGTGGAAGGGCATATGGCTTCAGGCCGGCAATGATCGGGAGGGAGGGTTTGAGTTGAAATGGCTAGATGATTCGCCCGTCGCCCGTGGACGTTGGTGGTACACCCGCATTGGCCAGGATCAAAGCCCTCTTGAACCTGGGGGTACCTTTACTATGCAACGGATATCTTCTTTCCTCACAGGTGGGAAGTAATTTCATCCCGACATTTCCATACAGAGGTAAGCATCAAGGCTGGAAGGAAAACATCCCTGTGGGCTTAGCGACTGCCCAACACGGGTTTCTTCTCACTCTCGGCAGGCTGGGGGTGGCGATGTTCATTTCCTCTCTCGCGAATGTCTGGCGACTTGAGCAGGACAGCCTCTAAGGCCTCTTCAATCGTTTCCACGAATACGATAGACAATTCAGATCGCACAGCCTCAGGCACATCTTTCAAATCTTTCTCGTTGGCTTTGGGAAGAACAATGCGCCGTAGCCCGACCCTGTGCGCCGCCAGAATCTTTTCTTTAATCCCGCCCACAGGCAGGACCAATCCGGTTAACCCAATTTCTCCGGTCATTGCCGTGTTGTTCATCACCGGGATTTTCAGTAAGAGTGAAGCCAGAGCACTAGCCATGGTCACACCGGCGGATGGTCCATCTTTGGGAATGGCGCCCTCCGGCACATGAATATGCATCCCGCTCTGCTTAAATACGGCAATATCCAATCCTAGTGATTCGGCGCGTGACCACAGATAGCTACGAGCCGCTTGGGCAGATTCCTGCATGACATCCCCGATGTGGCCCGTAATGGTGAGGTCGCTCCCACCCGGCAGAAGGGCACTTTCTACGTATAGGACATCCCCGCCGGTTTCTGTCCATGCCATTCCGGTGGCTACGCCCAGGGGCAATGTTTTTCTGGCTTCCTCAGGCATAAACCGTTCGATACCCAACCATTCCGGAAGGTCAACTTGGGTGATCGTGAGAGATTCTTCCGGCTGGTCCGGCGGATGTTCCGCCAGTTTCAGTGCCACTTTGCGAGTTAACCGTCCCAACATCTGTTCCAATTGGCGAACGCCGGCTTCCCGTGTATATCGTTTTATGATATGGGGAATCACCTGTTCCTCTAACGTCAGAGGTTTGGACGCCAATCCGGCTTCCTTTAAGCGACGAGGCCACAAATAGCGATTGGCAATTTCAAGTTTTTCCTGATGACTGTAGCCTCCCAGGCGTATAATCTCCATGCGATCCAAGAGAGGACGGGAGATCGTGTCCAGGGAATTTGCCGTGGTGATGAACATCACTTTAGAGAGATCAAAGGGTAGATCTAAGTAATTGTCCCGAAAGGTATGATTCTGCTCAGGGTCAAGAATTTCTAACAAGGCTGACGCGGGATCTCCTCGAAAATCCTGTCCGACTTTATCGACCTCGTCCAGCATGAGGATCGGATTTTTGGCTCCAGCACGTCGGAGAGCTTGAATGAGACGGCCTGGCATGGCGCCAACATAGGTGCGGCGATGCCCGCGCAATTCGGCTTCATCATGGAGACCCCCTAAACTCAGGCGTTCAAACTTTCTTTCCAGGGCGCGGGCAATGGATTGCCCCAAGCTGGTTTTCCCCACTCCCGGAGGTCCC
>JACDDF010000161.1 GCA_013817135.1 Nitrospirales bacterium | reverse complement strand
GATCAAGCCTTCAATCGTTTTTTTAGGACTCAGGGTTGGTGCCAGGGCATGTTGTCCAAGAGATAAGCCTACGACAAATCCACCGGTATCAGCCAACCATGTGATCGCTAAGACAAAAAAGATCAAGGCGATTCCATGAGGGAGTTGCCGGAGGAGTATGAAATGCCCGAGCAGAACCACGACATAGAGGATCCCAAAGGGATAGGCCACCCATAAGGGGAGACGTTGCCTCATGGTTGTCGGAGATATGAAAAATCCTGTCAAAATGACCCCAACGATTCCCAAGAGCCAAGGGTTCAAGGCTTGGGAGTATCCGGTATACATAGCGACAAGGAGGATGACAGCACAAAGGCAGGAGGTCACCTTGGTAACAAGGGTGCCGCTCCGTCCAAAGTAGAGCGTGAGAAATTCCCACAATGCAATTAGGGAAGCGCTACCAATCAGGATGGAGAGCAGCCATGGTGGAGAATAGCGTATTCCCGCATAGAGCAAAGGAATAAATACGATGGCTGAGTAGAGTCGACGGGGATCCATTGTTTATGGGAGTACAATTGGCAGTGGGTCAGATGAACAAGAAGTAGGGTAACAGGTATGCGGGATGGCCACAGACCGTTTTAAGGCGAAACGGTTTGAGTGATTCGGCCAAAACGACGCTCCCGTTTTTGATAATCGAGTAAGGCGAGAAGAGTCTCAGCGCGACGAAAATCAGGCCACAGGGTTTTGGTGAAATAGAGTTCCGTGTAGGCAATTTGCCAGGGAAGGAAGTTGCTGATTCGCGCTTCTCCAGAGGTGCGGATGAGCAAATCGGGATCCGGCATACCCCATGTGCTGAGATATTGTTCAAACAAGGACTCATCAATTTGGTCTGGGGTGAGCGACCCCATCTGAACCTCGATCGCGACTTTTCGAACGGCATCGACAATTTCGGTTCGTCCCCCATAGCTGAGTGCGACTGCCAGAGTGCGCTGAGTCAAATGGCGGGTTTCTTCGGCTACCTCTAAGGCCAGCGACCGGACGGAAGGGGGCAGTTGCTCCAGTCGTCCAATTGGCAGGAATCGTACCTGTCGCTCCTGAAACCGTTGTCGTTCTTTATGCAGGTACTGCTCAAGTAACCCCATAAGAAGTCGAATTTCTGAATGAGGTCGTTTCCAATTTTCCTGAGAAAATGCATAGATAGTGATATAGGGAATCGTGAGTTCATGCCCGATTTCCAGAACATCCTGAAGCGCGCGGAGCCCTTCTTTGTGACCGGCAATCCGAGGCAACCCTCGTTGAGCGGCCCATCGGCCATTGCCATCCATGATGATCGCGATATGTCGGGGAAGGGATGTGAGGTCAAGTTGGTCTAGCAATTCGCCTTCAGCAACTTGCCTTGCGTCCACCGCGTGAAATTCATCCATTGAATTGTGCTGAAACCGATTGTGAGGGTGAGAACCGCGTTGCGATTCTGTTGAAATATTTTAGGAACTAGCAAAATTTCACAACAAATTCAGTCTAATAATGAAAGCGATTCTTGTCAAATTACCGGCAAAACCTTCATCGGAAATTGCGCCCACCTGGGAGATGGGCTATACTTCATTTTTGTTTCCTTGGTACGTACTTTGATGTAATTAGAGGTCTCATGGTTCCTAGCCTTTCAGATTTTGCCCTCCAAGAAAAAGATGTCCTCCAGGCGTTAAATAAGGCCACGGCTCGGGATGTGGATTACGTGGACATGTATGTCGAGTCCTGCGTGACCGATTCCGTTTCTATGGAGGAAAGCCTCGTTAAGCGGGCAGTCAAAAGTATCTCCCAGGGAGCAGGTGTTCGAGCGGTGGCTGGAGAACGAACAGGATTTGCGTATTCAGATGATCTATCTGTGCGAGACCTGGAAATTGCCGCTGATACAGCACGCTATATTGCCGATTCTCCTCAAGGGAACAACCCCATAGCCGTCACTCATCGTTCTCAGCCCTCCCAGAATCTCTATCCGTTGTCTCAGCCGCTCACCGATATTACAACCGAAGCCAGGGTTGACTTACTGAATAAAATTGACGTGGAAGCCAGGCGTTATGATCCGCGAATTACCAAGGTCATGGCGTCTTTTAACACGGAACAGAAAATATTTTTAGTCATCAACTCCCAAGGGCAGCTTGTGGGGGATATGCAGCCTCTCTCTCGCCTTCAGATTACCTGTATTGCTGAAGATGGGGCCAATCGGCAGGTTGGGTCATTTGGAGGAGGGGGACGGGTCGGATTTGCCTACTACCTGGAGCAGAACCGCGCGATGGAGTTTGCCCGAGAAGCGGCACGCCAGGCGATTGTCAATTTAGGGGCGGTCGAAGCTCCGGCTGGAACCATGCCTGTCGTCTTAGGCGGGGGATGGCCGGGCATTCTACTTCATGAAGCGATCGGGCATGGGTTGGAAGCGGATTTTAATCGTCGCAAAACCTCAGCCTTTAGTGATTTAGTGGGGAAATCCGTCGCATCCGAATTATGCACAATTGTGGATGATGGGACGCTGCCATTTCGGCGTGGTTCTATGAACATCGATGATGAGGGGACCACGACGTCACGAACCATGCTCATTGAAAAAGGTATATTGCGGGGATATATCACGGACCGGCTCAATGCCCGCTTGATGGGCATCCCGTTAACAGGGAATGGGAGACGGGAAGATTTCCGGAGTATTATCCTTCCGCGTATGACGAATACGTTTATGTTGGCCGGGGAATCCGATCCGCAAGATATCATCCGGTCGGTGAAAAACGGGTTATATGCCGTATCGTTTGGGGGAGGACAGGTTGATATCACCAGTGGAAAATTCGTCTTTTCGGCCAGCGAAGCCTATCTGATCGAAGATGGGAAGGTGACTAGGCCGGTCAAGGGGGCGACGTTGATTGGGAACGGGCCTGATGTTCTCAAGAAAGTTTCGATGGTCGGACATGATATGAAATTAGATGAAGGAATCGGCACCTGCGGAAAAGATGGACAATCGGTTCCGGTCGGCGTGGGACTTCCTACCATTAAAATTGATGAAATGATCGTCGGTGGCACGGCGATGAGCTGATGGCTAACCCTTCTGTTTTGTTTTTCTCCATTTAACGATGTCAAATCTGCCCTCCACACATGGTGACCGTTTCCCGGAATTGGCGGCGACGGTTCTCAAGCGAGCCAAGGCCTTAGGGGCGACGGAAGCGGATCTTCTTGTGGCTGAAGGCGATTCAGTCTCGGTGCAGGTGCGGATGTCAGAAGTGGACCGGCTCTCCAAAGCCCGTGAGAAGGTCTTGGGGATTCGGGTATTTTTTGGCAAACGTTCAGCCAGTTCTTCTACATCGGATTTTTCCAAAGCCTCGTTGGATCGTTTAGTCAGTGACACATGTAGTTTGGCCAGGGCTGTGGTTGAAGATGAAACTTCAGGACTGCCGGCGCTGGAACACATGGTGGTCGATATCCCTGACATGGATATGAAAGATGATCGGCAATTGACAGTTGATGAGGAAATAGACCTGGCCAAGCGAACCGAACAATCCGCGTTTTCCGCGGATGCGCGCATCACCAATTCGGAAGGAGCCGAATGTTCGGCTGGCTATGGATCGGTTTTGTTGGCGAATTCCCATGGGTTTGTTGGATCGTACGCCAGTTCTTCCTACTCACTCTCCGTGTCGCCCATCGCGTTGGACAGCCAGAATGGCGGCATGCAGCGCGACTATTGGTATTCCGTTAAACGTAAATTTCATGAATTAGATAGCCCGGAAAAGATCGGGCAGGAGGCGGCTCGCCGAACGGTAAGGCGGCTAGGGAGTCGAGCCATTACGACACAGGAAGTTCCCGTGGTCTTCGATCCGGAAACGGCCAAAGGTCTCCTCGGACATATTTCCTCAGCGGTATCCGGGTACTCCCTGTATAAGGGAGCCTCGTTTCTTTTGGGACAACTCGGAAAGTCTATTGCTTCAGATTTGGTGACCGTGATCGATGATGGTCGGTTAGCCGGAGGGCTGGGGTCTCGACCCTTTGATGGTGAAGGCTTACCCACGAGAAAAAACCTGGTGGTCGATAAAGGCGTGCTGTCGAGTTACATGTTAGATACGTATTCAGGCCGGAAATTGGGGATGGCATCCACGGGCAATGCGTCAAGATCCGTGGGAGAAAATCCATCAGTGGGTGCCACAAATTTATTTCTCTCCCCAGGCTCCTATTCACCCGAAGAAATTCTCAAGTCAATGAAGCGAGGGTTATTTGTCACCGATCTTATTGGTTTTGGCGTCAACCTTGTTACGGGAGACTATTCAAGGGGAGCGGTAGGGTTTTGGGTTGAAAATGGAGAATTGACCCATCCTGTGGAGGAGGTCACCATTGCCGGGAATTTACAACAGATCTTAAAGGATATTGAAATGGTCGGGAATGATTTAGAATTTCGTGGCCGGTTGGCCAGTCCTACCGTCAAAATTCGCAAAATGATGGTTGCCGGTCATTAGAGGAATACCCAATAAGAACTCATTTAATAGTCTATCGATTACGTATCTATTCATAAAGTCGGAAAGCGGCCGCAGGCCCATAAGGAGTTAGGATGCCACTGGAAAAAGAGGATGGAGCAAAAGTTCTCCAGTTGATCACCTCCCGGTACAATGCACGGGAATGGAGAAAAAAGATTGAAAAGACCCTAAGCTTGCCCCCATCAGGGTTGAAAGACGAAGATCAACGCAAGGCGTTTCTCTATCTTAAGGTCGGGCTGCAAATGTACAAATCCCGCCGGGCGGATGCACCTTCTTGGATTGTGGGAGGCTTTGCCACGAAGGAAGTGATTGACCGGGCATTGTTTAAGCCCACGGTTATTGATCCAGAATTTACCAAAGACCAGGTGGCTGGATTTGGAGAAGATCCAGGTTCAGAAGTCGATGCGGTCTGGTGGGAGGACATGCTCGTCAATTGGTTTGAAGAGCCGGAAGAAGAGGTCGAAGACGACGCGGAGGTTGAATCATCTGAGGAGTCAGAATTATCTGCTGAAGCCGAGAATGACTCCGACTCCATAGAAAATCCATCTCCCGCTAAAAAACCCACCACCTAAGTTATTTTCTGTCAGGCTTCTCCCAGGTCTCTTGTGCCTATTTTCAAAAGTAAAGGCATGGAGGGACATAATTCTACACCGACTCACCCGACTTTCTCCTCTTCATCGTTGACCGTTCCAGCGACCCAGCCAGGCTTCGTCTATGCTTCCTTGCATCGATTAAACTCTTGTGTCTGTCGGCTTATGTATGGTGTGACAGTGGCGGTGCCATCCCCGGTTCCAGTAGACGGACCGGCGTTAATTGTCTGTGACCATACTTCAATGGGGGATCCATTAGTTTTATTGGCCACCGCAGGGCGTCCCATTCGATTCTTAATGGCGAAAGAGATCTATGCCAAGTCGCACATCCGTTGGGTGTTTCAGGCGTTTCGTTGTATTCCGGTACAACGAGGCAAGCGGGATATCCGTGCCATTCGCACGATGTTAGAGGGTTTGGCAGCGCAGGAGGTGATCGGCCTTTTTCCAGAAGGCGGATTGGATCGGCATCGTTTAGATGCGGGGCATTTAGGTGTTGGCTATCTGGCGATCAAATCCGGTGCGCCGGTCATCCCGGCGTCTATTGTCTGGGACGGCCCTCATTCGGTGACGTCGATGGTTAAAACCCTATTGGTTCCGAGTAAGGCCAGGATCCGGTATGGGAAACCCCTGCAATTCCAACAAGAGGTTCGCCCGACGAAGGAATCCCTTCAATTGTGTACGAGGGAAATTATGAAACAGATTGAAGCGTTGAGGGAAAGTATTCTCTCGGGCGCCTCCTGAGGCGTAGCTTGCCCTGCCGTTCTTGGTAGGGGTAGGCATCCCATCAAATTTCCGTAATAACATCAGTTGTAAGCGGGTATCCATCCTTCAAGTCCGCCCACAATGTTGACGTTTTGCCGGGTTTCGGCCGGCAGCCGAGCCACTTTTGTTTCGGCAAAAGTAGCCAAAACCATGTTGGCCGTGGTGTGGCCCTTCGGGTTCCCTGTGCGGTTCGCCGACCCCGGCGTCGCGCAAACTCGCAAGGCTCAAACAC
>JACDDF010000160.1 GCA_013817135.1 Nitrospirales bacterium | reverse complement strand
TTTTCAGAGGTCAGAGATTGTTTGGCTCCCAAGAACGAAAATCGGTTTCGTAGAGGTGGTAGGTAGTGCGTTGCATTCCCAGCCATGGCGGTTTTTCTGTGCAGGGCGTTCTTGCTTTACATAAAGGCGAATACCGCAAACGTTTAAGTCATTTCTGGCTCATTGGTGAATACATTAATAGATGGATTTGTATACGCCAAGCCATCGTGCGCACACGTCAATGTTCCGTGTAATATGTTGAAGTTCTTGGACATGCTGAATGGGCATATTACATAAAAACAGATTTGACTTGTATCCCATTCCTACTGAAATCCAAGTTCGTGACCCAAATCTAATGGGTCTTCTCAATCCCCATTTTTTTGATGTGGGAGAGGAGGGTGGTCGGTTTGATGCCCAGGAGTTCGGCGGCCCCGCCGGGGCTGTCTCCCCACAGGCCTGTGGAAGAGGCAGATCGAACTTCAATTAAAAGGTTCTTAATACCTTTTCCTGTTGCTTGTTAAAAAGTCCTCTTGAATAGCTGCTAACTTTCACTCACAGACTGGCCAATTTGACTAGCATTTTCAAAATAACGTCGATGTGTGCGACGGAGAGCATCCTCGTTTGTTGCTTCGAGTAATACCACTTCACGGCCTATGTGTAGTTTATGAAGCTCAAGTTCAATCAATAACCTTTTATTTTCAGCTTTCGTCCGGTCATTATCATTGAAGCTGGTGATGTTAATTATTTTCCCTTTTGGTCGATCATATTCCATTAAGAAAATCATTTTATATTCACCCCATAATTTTACAAATTCTTAAAAAGCTTCTTGAGGTTTTCAGCCATTCCTTTTTTAATCTGGCTGACACCTTTCCGTAATTCATTCAATTCTGAATTATCTTTGCTATCAAAATTTTTCTTTTCTGAATAAACAATTAAAATTTCAGTACTCTCAATTTCAGCAATCAGAGATGAGGATTCTTGCAGCGCAGCCTGAATATCGTGCTTACCACCACCATACTTAATACTTGGATCGCCCACGTCCGATAATTTCTCAGAAACTTCGGCCCACAAATGTTGCAACATGCCTCGAACTTGGAATTCGACCCATTGCCCCTCCACATCCACGATTATATGAACTCCACGATATCCGTGACTAGGGTGGAGGCGACTATCGACAATCTTGCTGTTAGGGATAAATGTTAATCATTGAGGAAACTATCTGGTTTTGATCAACAATTGTACCAACAACGATTCTACATCCAGCAATATCCTGGAATTGGCTGAGTCGAATACTCTCGCGCTTCAGTTTTTCGATAATAGCAGTTGTTGATTTGGCAGGCCTGCCACTGGGTTCTGCTTTGTTACGAAGGCGGATGGCGTTAACCGTTATCTCGTAGGCCTCATGAAAAGACCTCCTAAACTCATCCAGCAATTTCAGATCTGTCTCATTATATTTTTTATTCCTTAATCTTTCACCGAGGCGGTCGACTTGGGATTTGGTCAATCGATCCTTCACTTTTTAATCCCCATCTTTTTGATGCGGGAGAGGAGGGTGGTCGGTTTGATGCCCAGGAGTTCGGCGGCCCCGCCTGCACCATAAAATTTCCAGTCGGTGTGTTGTAAGGCGAATTCGAGATTGGCCTTCTCGCGCAGGCGCATGTCTTCTTCGGTGAGTATCTCGTTGGAGTTGTCACCATTTTTCTTGATAGGGGTTTTGATTGATGCTCCAATGGCTTGGGGAACCGGCAGGTCAAATTTGACCGAACCACATCGGGACGAGATCACCGCGCGCTCAATAATATTCTGCAATTCCCGCACGTTGCCCGGCCAATGATAGTTTTGCAATTTCAGAACTTCGGCCTGGGTGAGTTCCCGTCCGGAGCAATTCAGTTTCTTCCGTACCAGCGCCATAAAGGTGGCAGCCAACAACGGAATGTCTTCTTTGCGATTGCGCAGGGGAGCCACTTCGATGGGAAACACATTTAACCGGTAATAAAGGTCTTGTCGAAAGCGCTTGGCTTCCACTTCTTGTGCGAGCTTCCGGTTGGTGGCCGCAATGATGCGCACATTCACTTTCCTGGTGGTTTCCTCCCCTACCCGTTCGTATTCCCCTTCTTGTAAGACACGTAACAATTTACTTTGCATCTCCAGCGGAATTTCTCCGACTTCATCCAGGAACAGCGTTCCGCCATCGGCTGCCTGAAATCGCCCGGCTCGATCTTTTAAGGCCCCGGTGAAGGCACCTTTGGTGTGGCCGAAAAATTCGCTTTCGTAAAGTTCTCTGGGTATGGACGCACAGTTGACCCGCACAAGCGGATGGTCTTTGCGTTGACTGCGGCGATGAATTTCCCGTGCGACCAGTTCTTTTCCCGTTCCAGACTCCCCCGAGATAAGCGCTGTGGCATCCGTGGGTGCCACCAGTTCGATTTGCTCCACCAGGCTGGCGATGGCCGGACTCTGTCCGACAATCCCGCCAAAATTCTGCGCTTCCAATACCTCTTCTTTTAAGAATGTGTTTTCCAGTTCCAATTGGGCTTTGAGGCGTTCGATTTCCTCAAAGGCGCGGGCATTGGCGATCGCCACGGCCACGTGATCGGCAATCATCCGGAACCAGACGGTGGCGTCAGCGGTGACCGATTCCCGTTCGAAGACCGCCAGCACCCCCAGGATTTCCCCTTTATAGATAATAGGCTGTCCGTGAAAGCCCTGGATGCCTTCCTGCCTGGCCCAGTCCGGCTTGGCAATCCAGGCCAGATTATTTTCCATTTCATTGATGCCGAGTTGCTCGCCGGTCTTTCCGATTCGCCCCACCTTACAGACGCCCAAGGGGAATCGAGCAAAGTATCCCTCGGTGTTTTTCCATTCTGTTTTGTCCTCCACGCTTGACCGGCCTGCACTGGCTACGAGATGGAGGCACCTTGTCTGGTCAGGGCATTCCTCCCTGAACCGGCAGGTGGAACAGATATCACCGGGCCGTATGAGCCAGATTCTGGCCAGAACCACGGTGGATCGATCTGCCAGCCGGCGCACAATCAGCCACAACAAATCGTTCAATGAACGTTGCTGAGCAATGTCCAACAGCAGGCATTTGAGGGAATCTAACGTGGTGCCCTCTTGGCATTCTTGATTCATGGTGCTCATGGGTGAAAAAAATTTAAACGAAATTTCGTGTGTGTGCAATGAGTTTTCGATTAACACGAATAATCGTTGTTTTTGAAAATCGTTAAAATATTAAATTTATATATAAAACATTAGCTTATGGTTTTTCATGGTTTGGCACGGCCATTGTAATACCACGAAAACATGAATGCGATCTTTACCAACACAACACAACACAACACAAGGAGAACGCAGACCATGCCACGATTACAGGCACTCAATCCGGAAATCGCCACCGGCCAGGCTCAACGGTTACTGAAAGGTGTGGAGAGCAAGCTCGGTTTCGCACCCAACATTATGCGGACCATGGCCAATTCGCCGTCGGTCCTTCAGGGCTACCTTGATTTCTCGGGCGCCCTTTCCAAAGGGAGTCTTTCCTCGAAGCTTCGTGAGCAGATCGTTTTGGCGGTTTCGGAAGTCAACGACTGTCAGTATTGCCTTGCAGCGCACTCAGCGATCGGACGATCGGTCGGGCTGAGCGAAGAGGCTCTCGGGGATAGCCGGAGAGGGGAGTCACCGGACCCGAAAGAAGCGACCGTCTTGGCCTTCACTCGCAACGTTGTCACGAACCGTGGGCGGGTCAGCGATGAGGAGGTAGCCAAACTCCGCAAAGCCGGATTCTCAGAAGGGGATATTGTGGAACTTATTGCCAATATCTCTCTGACGCTGTTCACCAACTATTTCAACCACATAGCTGCGACGGAGATAGATTTCCCGGCAGTTTCGGAACTTGAGGCTCGCGTGTGAAACAAGTGCATCCCTGATTTGACTTCATCATGTTTCAATCATTTTTAATTTAGGGAGAACGCCCATGAGCGCCTCAACCACGATCACGCTTCAAGACAGACTGGAAGACCTGTTTTCGTACATTCGAGATGGCCGAATTTTGGATGCCATCACTGAGTTCTATGCGGAAGATGCCGTTATGCAGGAGAACGCTCTCCCTCCGACCGTTGGCCGAGAAGCCAATTTGGAACGGGAGAGGGAATTTCTGAGCACGATGAAAGAATGGCAACGGTTCGATGTCACGGCCAAAGGCATCGGCGAGGGCGTGACGTTTTATGAAACGATCATGGATTGGGTAGCTACGGACGGCACCCCGGTCCATGTGGAGCAGGTCGTGGTGGCCAAATGGCAGGACGGCCAGATCATCCAGGAACGGTTTTATCGCAACCCTTGAATTCTAACCAGGGAAATTGGAAGAGACCGGCACATCCTATAAAACATGAATTTACATGAGTGAATAAGAAGGAAACCGCCATCATGAAACGATTCAAAACAATACTCAAACCGTTGATTGGAATTTTAGCGATAGTGCCATTTAGCCTCATTGGTCTGTTGGTGGTAGGCGCGACGGCCTCAAAGTCGGGAGATAAGAAACCGGCCACTGTTCAAAATACCTCTGTGAGGGGCAGCTATCCGACTCTCCACAAAACCATTGAGGTGGACGGACTGGAGATCTTTTATCGCGAAGCAGGGCCAAAAGATGCACCAACAATTCTGTTGCTCCATGGCTTTCCAACTTCCTCTCACATGTTTCGAAATTTGATTCCGCAGTTGTCGGATCGATATCACGTAGTAGCACCGGACTACCCGGGATATGGCAACAGTTCCATGCCACCGGTTGGTGAATTTGACTACAGCTTCGACAACCTCGCGAAGGTCATGGAACATTTCATTCAGAAGGTCGGGTTGAAGACGTACAGCTTGTACCTGATGGATTATGTTGCGCCCGTAGGGTTCCGGCTTGCGGAAAGCCATCCGGAGCGTGTCGAGGCACTCATTATCCAGAATGGAAACGCCTACATCGAAGGAATCGACAATGATTTCTGGGAGCCGATCAAGGAGTACTGGAAAGATCGCGGAGCCATTAACAAGGGCCTCGACAACGAATTCTGGAAGAACGTCAAAGCCGCTTACAAGCAGCCGAATATGCCGAATCAGGACGCGCTCCGCTTCCTCGTCACCCTGGGCGCGACGCAATGGCAGTACACAAACGGGGTCCGCAACAAGGAGGTGATCAGCCCCGACAACTGGCATGTTACCCAGAGTCTGCTGGATCGGCCGGGGAACGAGGCGATTCAACTTCAGCTATTCTATAGCTATGGCTCGAATCCACCGTTGTATCCCAAATGGCAAGCGTATTTGCGTGAACATCAACCACCGACGTTAATCGTCTGGGGCAAGAATGATCAGATCTTTCCTGCCGAAGGCGCACATCCGTACAAACGTGATTAAAAAAATCTAGAATTTCATCTCCTGGATGCTGGTCACTTTGCCCTGGAAGAATATGGCACCCTGATTGCCAGGTATATCCGGGATTTTCTGGAGACACGGTTAATTCCGGGACCGTCCGGTCATTCAAAGGAGAACGCATCATGACTATGCCTGTCAGCGACATCGCCTTCACTCCATCCGTGAAAGCCGTCCAGGTACGTCTGGGATCTCGACAGCATTATGCTCACATGGAGGAACGGGACGGATGGTCGGACACTATCACTCCGGAGCTTGCAGACTTTTTGCGTGAGCAGGATTCTTTTTATTTGGCGACGGCCAGCGGAGATGGAAGGCCCTACATTCAACATCGAGGAGGTCCGAAAGGCTTCCTTCATGTGCTGGATGACCGCACGCTCGCATTTGCGGATTACAAAGGCAATCGCCAGTACATCTCCATCGGAAACTTATCAGAAAATACGCAAGCTTTTTGTTCATTATGGAGTATGCCACCCAAACCAGAATTAAAATTTGGGGGAAAGCCGCGATCATTGAGGATGACCCTGAGTTGCTCAGGCGCCTCACCGATTCCAAATACAAAGGAAGGCCGGAACGGGTCATTCGGTTTCATGTAGAGGCCTGAGACGTCAATTGCCGACAGCACATTCCCATAAAATATTCCGAGGAGGACTTGGGTGCATTGTGCAATC
>JACDDF010000159.1 GCA_013817135.1 Nitrospirales bacterium | reverse complement strand
AACGTACGCTCAGCGCAGGGGGCGAAATCACCATGTACCGCAAGATCCTGGTTCCGCTCGATGGCTCAGACCTGGCAGCGCGCGCCCTTCCGTACGCACGGGTGCTCGCCCACCAACACGGTGCCCAGTTACTGCTCGTTCGCGCCGTCGAATCTCACCTCTTGCCGATCCGTGACCACGCGACGGCGCAGCAAGACGACGCCGACGGCGGTCAGGATGAGGACGAGCCCTTCGAGCACGAGGCGCGGTGCCGGGGCACCCGCCGCAGCGGGTCGTCGGGGCACCCGCCGCAGCGGGTCGTAAGGCGTAAGGGGTTCGATCATAGTAACAGCCCTCCGTGGTTGAGTATATCTTCGGATAGGACCCTCGTCCCCTTACGCCTTACGCCTTACGCCTTACGCCTTACGCCTCACGCTTTACGCCTCACGATTCTCCATCCTTCACGCCTGCCCTCATACTCCGGAAGACCACAAGCATGTGCACGGCAGATGTATGCGAGGTGCCATGTCAGACATGAAATTGGGCTTCATACAAACCGGCATATAAACCCCCTCTCGCAAGTAAAGTCGCATGATCCCCTTCCTCAACAATCTGTCCAAATTCCAACACGACAATCCGATCCACGGCTTGCAGAGTCGACAGCCGATGAGCCACGATAAACGTCGTCCGCCCCCGCATGAGCTCATCCATGGCAATTCGAATCTCGACTTCCGTTTCCGTGTCAATATTCGAGGTGGCTTCATCCATGACCACAATGGGTGGATCTTTGAGCAACACCCGGGCAATGGCGATACGCTGTTTTTGCCCAACCGACAATTTCACTCCACGTTCCCCGATCCAGGTGTCATATCCATCAGCAAGCGCTTGAATAAATTCATGCGCTTGCGCAGCCCGCGCCACAGCTTCTATCTGATCGTGCGATGCCGACAAGTCTCCATACGCAAGGTTGGTTCGCACCGTGCCATTAAACAAAAATGGCTCTTGTTGGACAAAGCCGATTTGTTCACGAAGATAGAATAATGGGAGATGACGAATATCGTATCCATCCAACTCAATCGCACCCTCCCCCACATCGTAATATCGGAAGAGAAGCTTCATGAGCGTGCTTTTTCCCACACCGCTTGGGCCGACTAACGCAACATGCTCCCCCGGCTCCACCACCAGTGAAAGATGTTGATAGACCGGTCTTCCGGGCCGATAAGAAAATTCCATATCCTTCCATTCGACTTTACCCGACAACCGGGGTTGAGCCAGGCGAAGATGCCCATTGTCGGGAACGGCAGGCTCCGCATCTAAGATGTCGAACACCCGTTCACTGGCAGCCAGAGCATGCTGCAACAAATGATTGACGGAATGAATTTGATTGACCGGGGTATAAAACAATACGAGGTATGATAAAAACATGACCAACTCACCCGTGGAAAGACGACCGGCTACCACTTCGCCCGCGCCATACCACACAATCAAGATGGTTCCCAGGCTTCCGATGAAAATCATTCCCGGAGAATAAATGGCCCATAAATACATCGCTTTCAGGTTCGCTTGGCTGTAGTCATGACTCATGTCCTGAAAACGGGTCTGCTCGTAGGGCTGTCGATTGAATCCCATGGTTTCCCGAATCCCCGACAAGGAATCCTGCAGATAGCCATTGAGCTCAGCTGCCTGCTGACGGATATCGTGATAATACCGATGGACCCGGCGGGTAAACGCCACGCCTCCGATGATGAGTATCGGAATCGGGAGTAGAACCAGAAGGGCCATTTTCCAGTTCAGCATAAATAAAATAGTGGTAATGCCGACCAGGGTCAAAGTAGCCGTCAACATGCCCTCAAGCCCATCAATGAAAATTCGTTGCACGTGTTCCGTATCATTCACGACACGCGACATGATTTCACCCGTCGATCGATTTTCATAATACGTCAACGACAACCGTTGCAGAGCTGCAAACACTTGTTGTCGGAGTCGATGCACCACCCGTTGCTCTAGAGTGTTATTAAAGCGGATGCGGAGGGAATTACAGAGATTCTTCAGTCCATAGGCCAGGAGTAATCCAACGAGCACCCAGGTCAGCGTATCCATATTTTTTGCCGGAATGACGTCATCAATCACAACTTTGATGAGCCACGGGGGGAGCAGTTCCAGTGCCGTCGTCACACCGGCAAAGAAGAAGGTGACACAGACGAGCCCCCGATACGGGGCCAGGTACGACAGGACTCGGAGGAGGGTTTTCACAGGAAGTTTAGAAACCTTTTTCGTCGACAGATGGCGTGATCCTCATGGGAATCACGGAAACACACTCGTGGACACTCGTGGAATTGAGGAGCAGAAAACGCTCGACGGTCAGCTCTTTCAACCAGGGATTAAATCACCGGGGCGGATTCTTCGCGCCAATAGGTATCAAACTCTTCCAACTGGGTCAGTGTCGACATGTCGGCCATCCGATCAATGAACAATTTTCCGATGAGGTGGTCCATTTCATGCTGGATGCACACCGCATAGAGTCCGTTCGCTTCGAAGTCCTGGAGCACTCCCTGTCGATCATAAGCCTGCACACGAATCATGGACGGCCGGACCACCTTGCCTCGCATGTTATCAACACTGAGACATCCTTCCCACATTTCACTTTGGGATGGGCTATAAAACACAATTTTAGGATTAATGAGGACGGTCTTCGGAATGCCATCCTTCCCCTCACATTCCATCACGACAATCTGTTCCGAATGTGCGACCTGCGGGGCGGCTAATCCAATTCCCTCATAATGAAGCATCGTTTCAAACATATTATCGAGGAACTCCTGGATTCGTCGACTCCCGATTGATGCGGGATCGACGGGCTTGGCCTGTTGCCGGAGAACCGGGTTGCCGATTTTTGCTATAGGTAATACTGCCATCTACCTGACTCCTTTTCTCGATCTTCTGGAAGTGTTGAAAAACCATGTCCTGAGTCTGGCCGAAGGGACCGCCAGCTGCGTTCCCTGCCTTCGCCGGAGCGGCTTCGCGCAGGCAGGTCGCCGCTGCAAACAGGAGCCTTTTTGAACACTCCACTATTTTTCTCTCGTAAGCCTCGGTCACTCATATGCTGATGAAATGGCAAAAGAATTAAAATATTCAACAGCCCCTTCTACGTCTTTTTCTCATAAAATCGCACGCTTTCGACCACCGTCCGGCACGGCCCTAAACTCTCGTTCGGTTATTCAGGAATCGCTGTTAACTGACATTCAGGTCTGCCGGTGATCGAGGGGGTTTTGTGGATGGCGGTGCCTCGCCGAATCGTTCATGATTTTCTTCCAACCAAGACCACCATTCCTTCATCCAATCCTTCCTGTCTTCAGGGGTGGAAGCTTCCCAATCATGGATTGAACCGCTGAATCTGGTGAGAATCCAGAAAGAATCCCGCGCCGTGATTGACACATATTGCTCTGGATCTGAAATGGCACTGATAATAAAAGGCAGCACTTCCTTCCGATGCACTCTCCGTGATTCAAACACTGCCGTATTCCGAATCGTAGAATTGGGGTCTTTCACCATCACCTCTATGGCCGGAATAACCTGGTTGGGATCCAAGCGTGTCGCCACACGCAATGCATGGGACCGGATTCGTGATTCTTCATCCGGATTCATGGCGACCTCCAGTAAGCCCTGGACCGCGGAGGGATCATTGATCATCGACAGCGTTTCCACCGCATTGAACCGGACTCTGGACACCGGCACCTTGAGCGCTTTCACTAAATACGGAATCGAATGTTTCCCAAAATAGACAAACTCTCCGATGGCCCAGAATTCCTGACGGCCCTCAAGCAGCGGAATAAGTGCTTCCAGACGCTCCTCATCCTGGGTCGTTAAGTTTTCAGGGGGTGGCATGGCCTCGACCCCCATTGATTCTGGCGGAGGAGGAGGCTCATAGGGCATTTGCGTCAGGAAGACAGGGAAACGACTTGTCCCTGGTTCTTCCGCCCACAGCGGAGCGCCGGCCAGGAAAAAGGCCACGACCACCCAACATATTATCTGTGACGAAATTATCATTCGCTGCATCATGGACTTCCCTTTCGTGAATCCTCGTATATGAAACTTAGCAATCATGCAGTTTAGTAGCAGATGGCTAAAAGGGTCAAGCCAAGCCTATTGCACTTTCAGCTCTGTCCATGCTCGATCATAATAACGAATGGCTTCCTGGACATCTTCCAACCACTCCATCCGGGTCAGCATATCACTTGGCGGGTACACCGCTGTATTCGCGCGAATCTCTGCCGGCAGACGATCCCGAACATGTCGATTGGCTGAGGCAAATAATAGTCGCTGCGATGTGGCAAGCGCCACCTCTTCATCTAAAAGATAATTGATAAAATCCATCGCGAGCACTTGTTGACGGGAACTGGCCAAGACCGCCAGACAATCCGTCCACATCATCCCTCCTTCCTGGGGAAGGGCATACCGGATGGACGGGTGCTCACGCATCGCCCTGGCGATCGGTCCTCCCCAGGCATGCGCTAACACGACATCCCCGGCCACGAGAAGTTGGTCAAACTGTTCACTCGTGTAGGCTTTGATCAATGGCTTTTGCTTCATCAACTTATGTTTGGCTTGTTGAATGGCCTGGGGATCGACACTATTCAGCGAGTAGCCTAATGTCTGGAGTGCCACCCCAAAGACTTCCCGTTCATCGTTCAGCATACTGATACGACCGGAAAATTTCGGATCCCATAAGGCCTCCCAACTGGTTGGCGGTTCCGTCACCACCTCCGAATTATACCCCATTCCAACCGTGCCCCATAAATATGGAATGGCAAACCGGTTGGTGGGATCAAACGAGAGCTGTTGGAGATGGGGCTCTAGATCTTGCACATGAGGAATTTTTTCCAGATCTAGCTCAGCCAGCAACCCCAATCGTCCCATAATGCCGGCCATAAAATCAGAAGGCACCACCACATCATACCCGGTCATGCCAGTCTGCACTTTGGCTAATAACTCTTCATTGCTACTAAAAGAGTCCACTACCACGCGAACCCCCCGGGTCGCTTCAAATTTGGCCACCACCCCCGCATCCACATAGTCGGACCACGTAAAATAATAAAGAGTCGGGCGTTGAGAAGATTGTGATTCCGAGGATGTGGAAGATTCCGAACATCCTCCCGCCACCAAGAGAATCAAGAGCCCCACCCACTGACACAACTTGTTCATGACTTGCAGCCCTTCATAAATACGAAGATTCAGTCGAAGCCGGTGCGGACCGCTCCTGGAGGAACCAAGACAACCCCACGCACAGCATGGAGACCACCACCATTATCGCCGACAAGGCATTCACTTCGGGCGTCATCCCTGTTCTGATCATCGAAAACACTTTGAGTGGTAGTGTAGTTGAACCGGGACCGGCGACAAAAAATGTCACCACAAAGTCATCCAAAGATACGGTAAACCCTAACAGAGCTGCGCCCCAGATTGCCGGACGTAACAAGGGAAGCGTGATGCGGGTGAGCACATCCCAGGACGTCGCACCCAAATCACGCGCCGCGTCTTCCCATGCAGGTTCCAGCTTACGAAGACGGGCCCTGACAATGACGATGGTCAACGGGAGATTGAAGACCATATGTCCGATAATAATGGTACCAAACCCCAGATGGACCTGACACAAGACAAACACCATCAATAAGGCCACACCCAATAAAATTTCCGGTATTACCAGTGGTAGCAACAGGATCATGTTGACCCACGCCCTCTGCACCCCTTGACGGGTTTCCAGACCGATTGCTGTCCCTACTCCAAGAATAAGGGCCAATCCGGTTGATATTATTGCAATCACCACACTATTGACCGTCGCTTCGAGAATGGCCCGGTCCATGGCCAGTTTTTCGTACCACTGAAACGTGAACCCCTTCCACGCCACTCCCATCGTGGAGGCATTAAAGGACAGGCCGATCAGGATGACCACCGGCAGATATAGAAAGAGCATGACCAGCAAACTCATGAGGATGAAACTGCTCGACATCCGCTTCATAACGGATCCTTTTCAACTGACGTCCGAGCTAGCAAAAACCATAGGAGAAGAACGCTTCCCATCAGCCCGAATG
>JACDDF010000158.1 GCA_013817135.1 Nitrospirales bacterium | reverse complement strand
ATGCCTACTTGGCTCAACAAGAGCAAACCTGTTGATCCTCACCGAAGGGTTTCCCACCTATGGAGGATTAGCCGGACGGGATTTGGAAGTGATGGCCGTAGGGTTACATGAGGGCATGGAGGAAGATTATCTCCAGTATCGCATTACCTCCACGGGGTATTTGGGCAACCATTTACTTGAAGCCGGTGTGCCGATCATGCTGCCGCCCGGTGGACATGCCATCTATCTGGATGCGGCCCGCTTCGCCCCCTCACCTCCAACCGCTCGATTTGCCAGGTATTTCGCTCTCTGTGGAGTTATACGTGGCCGGAGGCATTGGGGCAGTGGAAAGCGGCACTTCCATGTTTGGCAAGCGCAATGTCGAAACCGGGGAGAAGAGTCGGGTCCTCGCGAACTCGTGCGGTTGGCCATTTCCAGGCGGGTCTACACCCAAAGTCATGTGGATTATATTATCGAAGTGGTGGAAGAAGTCTTCCGCCGCCGTGAACACTTAATGCCGTTCCTCTTTCTGGAGCAAGCTCCCTTTCTCAGACATTTTACCGCTCGATATGGAGTGATGGAACGCATATCAGAAAAAATACGCAAGTGAGGCATTCAGCAAAAAGTTAGACGTATACTCTGCACACAACTGAATCCACCTGTAATATCAGACTGCGAAGTTTGCCTCATCGTGGACGTTTTGAGATTGAAGGAATCTGCGAGCAGACTGGAAACCCTCTGACCCCTTTTCCTCTCCGTTTTTTTGACTTTTTCGCGAAATAAAGATTAGGTTATCAAAAGTTTTTTGAACTGCATGTAATTCTCGAAAGTCAGTTTTGGGGATGTGTACGTGACTAGCCGCTGTAATCCTTCCTTTCGCAAGATTCTAGGAAGTTTCCCTGAGTTACCTATTGAGACGCATCCGGCGCCTGTCTATGGAGTGTGGAAAGATCTTTCCTTGGCCTACTTCAATCCTGCCTGGTTTACGTTTGCCAAAGAAAATCAGGGAGAACCTTCCATTTCTTTAGAATGGAAGCTGGGGAGAAATCTGCTGGAAGCCGTAACGGGGCACCTCAAGGATTTTTATGCCGATTTCTTTCAAGCGTGCTTACAAGATGGCGAAAATCCACTCCGTCCCAACCAATTTCTGTATGAATGCTCAAGTCCCGAAATCTACCGGAGATACTTAATGACCCTGTATCCCGTTGGAAGGAAAGAGGGAGTACTTGTGGTAAATGCCTTGGTTCAGGAAAGGCCGCATGCACCTTCGGCGGTAAAGCAACACGAAATGCATTTATCGTTTTATAATGATGCAAATGGCATTATTCATCAATGTGCCCATTGCCGAAAGGTTAAGAACGTGAAAGAGAACGATCGATGGGACTGGGTTTCCGAATATGTTAAGACCATTCCTGCCAATATCAGTCATGATATATGCCCAATCTGTTTAGAGTATTATTATCCTGCCCCTGATGAATCCGATTCGCTTTAAATTTTGGCGCATCCGAGTTTTCCGTGGGTAATCGGCTAGTCTACTGATCCTTTTTGGGAATTGAATCTGCTTTGCATTCCTCTCCTTTGTAAGGAGAGGCAAGGTGAGGTAGAGTCCTGGTACCCTCGGGAAGCCATGATGGGATCAGCCATTCCGTGCTGTGAAGAGCCTACCTCCCCTCCGTCTTGGTTCCTCTTCGGAACCAAGCCTTACAAAGGAGGGGGCTCAAGGACGATCAACTCTACTTTTTACCCATGCGAATGTCTGAAGGACCATAAAATTTTTGCCCACTGATATTTGTCGGAAGGAACGAGCCAGGAATTAAGGGGAAAATCGGGAAATGGGTGGAAAGAGATGAAAGGGGAGTGCTATCGAAGATATTGAGTGCGTCGGCCTTGGAGACGGGGTGGGTGTCCACTATATGGAGGGGCCGGGCTTGGTAAACGGTTTCTATAGAGAGATAGGCGACGGTTGATCTCCGACGTACCTGGAACAGAATTCTAGTAACGTGTCGGATTCTGGTGTGGCAAAGCAAAGCCTTCTCAGTGTGAGTCCTGAACGTGACAATGATTCATTAGCAATGTTGAGGCAGGGAATTCATTCCGCCCCTATTCCAAGGGGTCATTACATCCGCACACCAATCATACTTGTGGGGAATTCGCGTGGAGCCAAAGGAGACCCGGAAGAAGATAAAATCGTATTGATCATCCTGGTCTATCTGGATTCGCAATGAATGGAACATTCTCAGTGCGGCACATGCAGGGGCGAGAATTAGGCGTACTGACATGAAGGACCCAACTCCGTGAATGAGGGAGAGAGGGACGAAACGGATGAACTGAGCCTAAATGGTGGGAGCGAGTTGCTTAAGCGTGGTAGTTGGATTCCAGAAGGTCGAATTTGGGAATCTCTATATCCGTATGGGTTCGCTGGATGTCGGTGATCACAGGTAGGAGTTCATGAAACAGGTCTACCAGATGAGGATCGAACTGTCTCCCCATCAGGGAGTGAATTTCCTTGAGCGTTTTATCCAGAGGCCAGGCGTCTTTATAGCACCGTTTGGATGAGAGCGCATCAAAGACATCGGCGATGGCGCAAATTCGGCCGACTAACGGAATATCCTTTCCAGCAAGGCGATTTGGATAGCCTGAGCCATTCCATTTTTCGTGGTGAGTGAGAGCGATCACTTCACCCATTTGTAGGACCGGAGAGTGGCTGTTGGAGAGGAGTTGGGCACCGATGACGGTATGCTGTTTCATGATTTCAAATTCTTCGTGATCTAATTTTCCGGGTTTCAAGAGGATCCGATCCGGAATCCCCAATTTCCCGACATCATGCATAGGGGTCGCGTGAAAGAGCACATCGCACTCTTCTTCTGTCATGCCGGCAGCGCGTCCTAAGACCACGGCAAAGTGAGCCATTCGGATGATATGCGCCCCGGTTTCATTGTCTCGATGTTCAGCTGCACGGGCAAGGCGATGTACAACTTCGAGTTGGGTTTCTCTGAGTTCTTGTGTACGGATTCGGACGGTTTCCTCCAGGGAAGCCTTTTGCTGAGACACGGTCTTGTTGAGTAGACTGGCTTCCAATAAATTGCGGATTCGCATTAACACTTCCACCTTGTCGAATGGTTTATGCAGGAAGTCTTTGGCGCCCGATTCTAATGCGCGGAGGCGGGTTTCACGGTCCTCTTCTGATGTGAGCACCAAAATCGGGAGAAACGCGTGCTTGTGAACGATTTTGAGTTGTCCCATCACCTGAAAGCCGTTGAGTTCAGGCATGCAGATATCAAGGCAAATCAGATCTGGATCCAGATCTTTAAATAGAGGCAACACCTGAGTGGGATCTTGGGTGGAATGGACTTGGGTGTATCCGGCATTTAGTAAAATGCTCTCCAGGAGCATGATATTGGTCATTTGATCATCAACGATCAAAATGCAGGCGTTTTGGCATTGCTGTTGGGATATCATTGAAGTCCGTATGCCATCAAAGTATCAACGTATTCATCGAGCATGAGGTCGGATTCGTGAGTCGTTTCATTCATTATTCTTCCCGCCTGGGAAAGGTATCTGCCATTGGTATATGTCGGTCCAAGCCAGTGAAACTTGATGTCACGTTCTTCTTGATTTTGAAAAAAGCGTGGAGCAGGAATGAATGGTTTGTGGGAAGAGTCTTGCGGTAAAAGTGGTGAAGAGCGCAAAGGTGAGGACTTTCCTCTATCAATGCTTCCCCTTATTTCGCTCTTTGAACAACATCCTCGAGTTCTGTTCGGGTTTGTTGAAAGGCGTCTTTAAGTTGGGGTTCCCAGTCTGACAGAGCGGCTGCCTCTCCGGCTTGGCCGATGGCTTCGATTTGGACCGCCAATTGCGCTAATGAGTCGGCTCCCATGTTTCGGGATATCCCCTTGAGGCCGTGGGCGGCCTCATGCAATTGGGTGAGGTTGTGGGTGTCCATCGCGTGCTCGATTTGAGTGACGCACTGGAGGGCATCCTCCACGAATTTCTGAATCATGGACTCCAGAAACGCCCGGCCTCCAAGTTTTTCCAGTTCCTTTAAGGTTTGGGGGTTGATTGCCAGGCAATTCGCTGATTGAACAGGAGAAGGGAGGGTTGTGGTCGAAGCGGTAGGCTCCTTCGGACTGGAAGGACTCTGGGCCTGCTGAGGGAGCCATTTAGCGAACACGCGGGTCAACTCTTCTGGGCGAATAGGCTTGCTCAGGTAATCATCCATTCCTGAATGCAAGCACTTGTCTCGGTCGCCCTGCATGGCATTGGCGGTGAGGGCGATGATGGGAATTCGAGGGATTCCGTGAGGCGTGAGGCGTAAGGCGTCAGGGAAGACTTCCTCTGTCCCCTCACCCTTTCCCCCTAACGTCTCACGATTTATCCTTTCCGCCTCACGAATCTTTTTTGTGGTTTCATAACCATCCATTTCCGGCATTTGGCAATCCATCAAAATCAGGTCATAGGGAATGCGGGAGATTGCCTCCAAGACTTCCTGGCCGTTTCCGGCCACCTCGGCCCGAAAGCCCATCCGCTCGACCATGAGGACGGCTAGCTGTTGGTTGACATGGTGATCATCGGCCACAAGGATGCGCATGGCTCGATGGCCTTGGAGGTCTTTGAGAAAATGAGAGGCCACCAGAGGTTGGGGAGGGGAAAAGTGGTCAGATGGATGTAGCCCCATCACTGTTTCCAAACAGGCTTGCAATTGGTGCTTTCGGATCGGTTTGGTTAAATAACCTGAAAATCCACTTTGGTGTGCCGCTGTGGCATCCCCTCGGCGTCCTAACGATGTCAAAAGGATCAACCGGGTGGCCCGGAGGATAGGATCCGCCTTGATGACCCTCGCCAATTCAAATCCATCCATTTCTGGCATTTCCATGTCCAGAATCGCGAGGTCATAGGGGGTACCTGATTGGGCTTGTTCATACAATAAAGCCAGACACTCACTTGGGCATTCCACCACTTCTCCATCCATGTTCCAGTGTTGAAAGTATTGCGCCAATAACTCTCGATTGGTGGGGTGGTCGTCCACTGCACAGACGTGGAGTTGTTCCAGGGCAATGGGATCACGAGAAGTCGAGAACGCGAACGCCTCCTGCTTTTGAAACGTTGCGGTAAGCCAAAACGAGCTCCCGCCCCCGGGCCGATTTTCTACTCCAATCTCGCCGCCCATTTGCTGGACGAGTTGTTTGCAGATGGCCAAACCGAGACCTGTCCCGCCGTGGCGTCTTGTCGTTGAACTGTCGGCTTGGGTAAATGGTTGAAACAGTTTCGGCAACACATCGGCCGGAATGCCTTCACCGGTATCTTGAATGTCCACTCGAATGGTGACGTGGTCGTGAGATTCTTCGACTGAGGCGATTTTCACCAACACTTCACCCAGCGACGTGAATTTAATGGCATTGCCAATGAGATTCATGAAAATCTGTCGGAGCCGTCCGGGATCACCTTGGAGGGCAGTGGGCACGTTTGCGGAGACAAGTCCGACCAGTTCGAGGTTCTTTTTGCCTGCGGCTTGGGCTAATAACTCCAGAGATTCCTCTAAGGTTGTTCGAAGATCAAAGGGAATGATTTCGAACTCCAATTTCCCCGCCTCAATTTTTGAAAAATCCAGAATGTCATTGATGACTTTGAGCAGGGACTCGCCGGAGGCCCGAACCGTTTCGGCAAATTGGCGTTGCGGCGAAGTCAGCTCGGTGTCCAGGAGAAGGCCGGTCATGCCGATAACCCCGTTCATGGGTGTTCGAATTTCATGACTCATCGTGGCTAGGAATTGGCTTTTGGCAATTGCCGCCATTTCCGCCCGTTCTTTGGCTTCCCGCAGTTCTTGTTCGTGTTTTTTCCGATCGCTAATGTCCCGGATAATGCCGGTAAAGGTTCGGCGAGTGCCCACCATCACTTCACTGACCGCCAATTCCATGGGGAAGACTGCCCCGTCTTTTCGTTTTCCCATCAGCTCTCGGCTTTTCCCAAAAATCGTGGACGCCTGGCCGGCCAGGTATCGTTTCAGGTATCCATCGAAGTTTTTCCGATGGGGAGAGGGCATAAACTGGGAGATATCCTGACCAATGGCCTCCCGGGCTGAATAGCCAAAC
>JACDDF010000157.1 GCA_013817135.1 Nitrospirales bacterium | reverse complement strand
ATCTACCCAAGGTCTTAAAAATGGGTGCACCTCGCTACCAGGCGGTGCTCAATGCGGACATTCCGCAATCCAATCTTGGTGGGCCAGGAGGGGTGATCCGTGTGATCGCCGGGGAATATGATGGACTAAAAGGGCCGGCCAGGACGTTCACGCCCGTGCACCTGTATGATCTGAGATTGGTAGCCGGACACCGGGCTGAGTTACGTCTTCCGGTTGGATATAATACCGGCTTGTTCGTCCTTAGTGGGGCGTTGGTCTTGAATGGATCACACAAAGTCGGGGAGGCCGAGATGGCCCTTTGTGACCCGCAGGGGACGAAGGTGAATCTTGAGTCCACAGAGGAAGCCATGGTGTTGGTGCTGAGTGGAGAACCAATTCTGGAACCGGTCGCCCGCATGGGCCCCTTTGTCATGAACACTGAGGAAGAGCTCGTGCAGGCTGTGAACGATTACCGTGCCGGAAGGATGGGACATCTTAATTAAGTGGTCGTTCGGGCTATTGGGTCTTTAAGTGACAGGAAGTCGGGCTGGGTGAGAATGGCAGAACCTGTGGGGCCAAGGATGAGTCCGGGGAAAAATGTGAAGCTCATTTTTGAACTGTAAGAATAGTGGTTCCTTTCCGTCTACAAATTTAAAGAAGCAAGAAATCTACGATGATGTTGAAGACCAGGAAAGACAAACCTTATGAATGGGCAATCAATTCAGAGAAGCAAAGAATCTGAAGATCCCGGCTATGATCTCGTGAAAGGGTTTGGCCGGGATTGGTGGGAACCAACCAGATGAATTCGGCCATTCTCAGATCAGTTTCATCCCACGTTGACAATCGGAAGACCGTGATTCGTAGGAGCGTCGGGCTACTCCTGATTTTTCTTGCGGGGTGTGGGCAGGGAGCGACTTCCCCTCCGGCTCCTCCACCGCCGACGGTGGAAGTGGTGACGGTGACCACCCAGGATCTCCCCGATGAACCGGAATTCATCGGACAAACCGAGGCCTTTCGCCCGGTGGAGATCCGGTCGCAGGTGACGGGCATCATCAAGAAAGTTTTTTTCACCGAAGGTCGGAATGTCAAAAAAGGTGACCGGCTGTACCTCATCGACCCCGTGCCCTTTAAAGGGGCCTATCTCAGTGCCAAAGCCAGGGTGACACAAGCGCAGGCTCGACTGGTACAAGCCAAGCAGGATTTTGCTCGCGTCAAACCACTCCTGGAAGAGCAAGCTGTGAGTCAAAAGGATGTGGACGATGCGGTGGCGGAGGGATTAGCGGCCAAAGCCTTTATGGAAGCGGCGCAGGGGGATCTGGTCAAGTCCAGGTTTGACCTGAGTAACACCCTGATCGTCGCTCCGATCGGGGGACGCATTTCGAAAAGCCGGTTTTATGAAGGACGTCTGGTGTCTGCCCAGACAGATCTCATGACCACCATCGATCAGTTGGATCCCATGTATGTCAATATGTCCGTTCCGGAAACGTATCTGTTGCGGCGGCGACGTGAACTGGCGGCACACAGAGTCCAGAGGCCCGATCTTTTTCAATTACGCGGAATCATGACGTTCGCGGATGGCAGTGTCTATCCCCACGAAGGAAAGCTGGATTTTGCCGATGTGGCCATCCGTTCAGAGACGGGGACCTTGCAGGGACGTTTTGCCTTTCCCAATCCTGAAGCAGATCTTGCTCCCGGAAAGTCCTATTTGTATCCCGGACAATTCGTCCGCATCCGGCTGAAGGGGTATGTCCGGACTGAGGCGATTTTGATTCCTCAGCGTGCGGTTCAACAGGGCCCCAAAGGCACCTTCGTGAATGTGATTGGGCCTGACGACAAAGTCGAAGTGCGTGAAGTGAACGCCACCGGTTGGCGTGGGGGTGATTGGCTCATCGAAGAAGGGCTTCAGCCGGGGGAGCAGTTGGTCGTCGAAGGGTTTCATCGGATTCAACCGGGAGTCACGGTGCACCCGATCCCTTTTGAAAACGGGTCGTCGGAAGTGAAACCCGCCGCGGCTCACTCGTCCGGGACATCCGAGGCAACAAAGGAGAACCCGTGAGCTCCTATTTCTTTATCGACCGACCGATCTTTGCCACGGTTATTTCAATTGTGATCGTGGTCGTGGGATTGGTGTCTCTTCAGATTCTTCCCATTGCCCAGTTTCCGCAAATTACCCCTCCTGTGGTTCAGATCGAGGCGGATTATCCCGGTGCCAGTTCGGAAGTCGTGGCCGAAGCCGTGGCCCGGCCGATTGAGGTGCAACTTCCCGGGATCGATAATCTCCTGTACTACGATTCTTCCAGTACCAACGACGGCCATATGACGATCCGTTTGACCTTTGAAATCGGGACCGATATCGATATCGCCCAAGTTCAAACTCAGAACCGGCAACGCCTGGCCGAACCACAGCTTCCGCCGGAAGTGGTCCGGCAGGGCATCACGGTCAAAAAGGTTTCTCCGGATCTCCTCGCGGTGGTGGCGTTGAGTTCTACTGATCCTCGTCAGGATACAGTTTTTCTTTCAAATTTTGCGATTCTCCGGATTGTGGATAACATAAAACGGCTTCCCGGAGTAGGGGATGCGGTGATTTTTGGTGGACAGAATTATTCCATGCGTCTCATTTTGGACCCCATTCGCATGGCTCAAATGGATGTGACGCCTACGGACATCGCGAATGTCGTGCGAGAACAAAATCGAGATTTTCCGGCCGGCCGGTTAGGGCGTGAGCCGGCTCCTGAAGGGACGGAACTCACCATTCCTGTGATTACCCAGGGACGAATGAGTGATGCCAAAGAATTCGAAGATATGATTGTCCGGGCGTATCCGGATGGCTCCATGGTTCGGCTTGGCGAAGTGGCCAAGGTTGAGTTGGGAGCACAATCCTATGACCTCGAGGGACGGTGGAATGGCAAACCGAATGTCTTCCTGCTGACATTTCTCTCACCAGGGGCCAATGCCCTTGAAACCATGAAACGAATCAAGGACGAGATGAAGAGCCTCACGAAAATTTTTCCGGCTGGAGTCTCATACGACATCCCGTACGATACGACCCGATTCATTGAGGTTTCCATTCAACAAGTGGTGAAAACGTTGGGCGAAGCGTTGATCCTGGTTATTCTGGTGGTCTATCTCTTTCTTCAAAGCTGGCGTGCAACCTTAATTCCAGCCGTGGCCGTCCCCGTCTCATTGATCGGCACATTTGCGGGTATGGTCGCCCTGGGATTTTCGATTAATACCTTGACCTTGTTCGGCATGGTGTTGGCCATCGGGATTGTGGTGGATGATGCGATTGTGGTGGTGGAAAACGTGGCCCGGCACATTCAGAACGGACATCCGCCAAAGGAAGCCGCGAAGCTGGCCATGGCGGAAGTGACGGGACCCGTCATTGCGCTTGTCGTGGTGCTGGCGGCGGTCTTTCTGCCGGTGGCGTTTCTGGGAGGAATCACCGGAGAACTCTATCAGCAATTTGCGATCACCATTACGCTGTCCGTGGTTCTTTCCGGGGTCGTGGCGCTGACGTTAAGTCCCGCGCTGTGTGCGTTGATTCTCAAGCCGGATCAGGGAGGGGAGAACCGGTTTTGGAAGAAATTCAATCAAGGTTTTGACTGGACGCAGAATCGGTATGTGGGGACGGTCGGCACGATTCTCAAACATTCAGTCCTGTCCCTGGCGATCTTTGCGGTCCTGCTTTTTGTCAGCGCAGGCTTGTTTAAAATACTTCCATCCAGTTTTCTACCCGAAGAGGACCAGGGATACTTTATTTCGATCATTCAATTGCCGGATGGTGCCTCCAAACAACGCACAATTGAAGTGCTCAAAAAGGTGGAAAGCTATTTTCTTTCGGTTCCCGAGGTGCATTCGACTGATGCCCTTGCCGGGCAAAATTTTGTCTTTAACACTCGGGGAGCGAATCAAGCGACCATGTTTGTGCCCCTGCACCATTGGGATGATCGCACTCGACCGGACCAACATGTCAAAGCGCTGATTGGAAACGCCTTCAATAAATTTGCGGAGATACCCGAAGCCTTAATCCTGGCCTTTAATGCCCCCTCCATTCGGGGATTGGGCGCCACCGGTGGATTCTCGCTTCAATTACAGGATCCCGGCAGTGGAGAATTCCAAAAGTTTGCCTCCGTGACCCAGGATTTCATCAACAAAGCACAACAGGACCCGGCCATTGGAGCGATCGGCACAAGTTTTCGCGTGACGGCGCCGCGACTGTATGTCCGGGTGGATCGGGAACGAGCCAAAGCCTTGGGCGTCCCCATTTCAGAAGTGTTCGATACGTTGCAAGCCTATTTTGGCAATCTCTACATCAACGATTTCATTAAATTCGGGCGGGTGTATCGGGTGCAGACCGAAGCGTTGCCGGAGTTCCGGTCGAGTCCGGATGATATCTCGAAAATTTATGTGCGTGCCCGGAATGCCAGGGGCTCGACGATGATTCCACTTGATACGGTGGTCAGTACGGAATTTACAAGCGGGCCGGATACCGTGACCCATTTCAACGGATATAATACCGCCTCGGTACTGGGTTCCGCTGCTCCGGGATATAGTTCAGGGGCCGCCCTGGATGCGTTGGAGCGACTGGCTCAGGAGATTCTGATCCCACAAGGGTACGATATCGATTGGAGCGGGATCTCTTATCAGGAACGGAAGACCGGAACGGAGTCCATCTTTGCTTTTGCCTTCGGCCTCCTGATGGTGTTCCTGGTGCTTGCCGCCCTGTATGAAAGTTGGTCGGTGCCCTTTGCGGTGATTCTTGCTGTGCCGTTCGGCCTCTTCGGTGCCCTATCCGCGGTGTGGATTCGGGGACTGAGTAACGATATCTATTTTCAAATCGGCTTAGTAACCCTAATCGGGCTTGCGGCACGGAACGCGATTCTCATCGTCGAATTTGCGAATCATCGCTACGAGGGGGGGATGCCACTGATGGAGGCGGCCTTGGAGGCCGTCCGGCTTCGATTCCGTCCGATCATCATGACCTCCATGGCGTTTATTTTAGGCGTGGTGCCCTTGGTCATAGCTTCCGGCGCGGGCGCGGCCAGTCGTCAATCCATCGGGACCGGCGTGTTCGGGGGGATGTTGGCCGCGACATTTTTAGCCATCTTTTTTGTGCCGCTGTTCTTTGTGCTGATCAGGAAGTTGGGGTTACGAATGAAGCGAAAATCTGACGACACGCTCGCTGAAGATGATGAGCACGTCCTTGAAGGAGAACGATAGCATGCGTTCTGTCTGTGGCGTCTTCTTATCGGCCGTGTTATTCATGTCCTGCGCCATGGGACCGGACTACTCCCGACCCGATATCGAAACGGCCGACCAGTTTCGCATGTCCGACACGGAAGGGGAATCGATCGCGAATCTTCCATGGTGGGAATTGCTGCAGGACGAGGAATTGCAACATCTGATTCGTGTGGCTTTGGAAGAAAACAAAAATCTTCAGGAAGCCGCCGCGAGTGTCGAGGAATTTCAAGCTCGCGTGTTCATCGCGCGAATGGATTTTGCGCCCCAACTCACCACACAACTCAATGCTCCGGTCCTAGGGAAGTTTGGCGGCTTTGCCGTACAGGGATTCCCGAGCAACTTTAGTTATTTTGGAATCGGGAATCTGAATTGGGAGATTGATATCTGGGGACGGATTCGTCGGTCAAATGAAGCGGCGTTTGGCGATCTGCTTGCCCGCGAAGAAAATCGACGGGCCGTCATCCTTCAGTTGGTCAGTGGTGTGGCGGGGGCATATTTGGATCTGTTGCAATTTGACATGCAGTTGGACATTGCCAAGCGAACGCTTGGTTCTTGGGAAGAATCGGTGAAAATTGCCAAAGCCCGATTACGACGCGGAGTCAGTTCAAGGCTCGATGCGGACCAATTCGAGGCGGAACGGGCCAATGCGGCGGCCCGGGTCGCCCAATTCGAGCGGCAAATGGTGCAGAAGGAAAACGAACTGAGTGTGTTCCTTGGCCGGAACTCCTTCAGGATTCCCCGAGGCCAGATTCTCACCGAGCAGATTTTTCCTCCAAAGGTTCCGCCCGGCCTGCCTTCGGAATTGCTCCAGCGCCGTCCGGATATCGTACAAGCCGAACACGAACTGGCCG
>JACDDF010000156.1 GCA_013817135.1 Nitrospirales bacterium | reverse complement strand
CATCGGCATCCAGCGCGACTACCAGGGAATTGACCACTCCCAGTTGTGCTAATGCCTCTCCAAATGCCTCTCGAGTGGCCACCAAATCGGTTGGCTCATACTTTGGGGCTGGCAGTAGTTGGATGGCGCTCTTGGGCCGTTGAACGGGTATGGGTGCAGCTATGGAAAGCTTCGGAGATGGTGACGGTAGCGACTGAGTCAATGCGGTGATCACTTCTTCTGCTTGTTGTGCATTGAGAGGCTTTCCGTGCCAACCAGGGTGATCTTCGGCGAACGGAATACCTTTTCCTTTTAACGTTTTGGCCAGAATCATGGTGGGCTTCGTGCGGGTCTGAGCGGCCTCTGCAAAGGCGTTGAGGAGTTCAGCGTGATTGTGCCCATCCAGGCAGATGGTATGCCAGCCAAATCCCTCCCATCGGGCCTGGTAGGTGGTCAGGTCATGTTCCAGCATCGTGGGATCCGATTGTCCAAGCCGATTAATGTCCACAATGCCGCACAAATTATCTAATTGGAAATTCCTGGCAATATCGGCGGCCTCCCACACTGATCCTTCGACCGATTCCCCATCGCCCAATACCACATAGGTTCGGGCTGAAGACTTGTCCAGGTATTTATTATTTAAGGCAATGCCGACACCCACCGACAAGCCTTGCCCCAGAGATCCGGTGGCCATATCGACAAACGACAGGCGGGGAGTGGGATGACCTTCGAGGTCGGATTCGAGCGTCCGGAGTTCGAGCAACTGTTTAGGGTCGAATAACCCGGCTTCCGCCCAGGCGGCATAGAGTAACGGGGCCGCATGACCCTTGGATAAGACAAATCGATCGTTGTCCGGGTTGCGTGGGGTTTTAGGATCAAATCGCATGACCGAGAAAAATAAGGTGGCCACAATATCCGCCGCGGAGCAGCAACTGGTCGGATGTCCGCTTCCCGCTTTGGTGGTGGCGCGAATGCTATGGATGCGGAGTTGATCGGCTTTTTGACGTAAAAGTTCAGGAAGCTGGGATGAAGCGTGGGTGGTCACAGTTGGCTCCTCACTCTAAGGGTGTGATTGTGAGATTTTAAGATGGCAAAACGGTAGCAGACCCTTATATCTCAGTCAATTCAAGTCTGTGTGTTGATCGATGCTCGGTGTCCGATGTAGGGTATGATGGCTTCAATGTTCTATGGAAATCCATCACCTGTTCAATTGATTCTGGAGGAGAACGATTATGACTTGGAGTCATGTCACAACTCAGACGACTGTCATCATGTGTGCTGTTATCCTGATGGGAACAATGATGGTGGGGTGTTCTTCCGCACCCGAACCTCAATCGGACCCGTCCAAAAAAGACATTCAGCAGGATTCCGATCGGTTCTTTAAAAAGATGGGCCAGGAAGAAGGCCAACAAACTCCATCACGTTAGGAGGGAACCTCCGGAAGTGTTGGGTTCCTTCATGATCGTGACCAACTGTTGCTGTCCTGCCCACCCCAAAGGAGAATGTACGGTAATTAAGGTCTGAAGCGTGGATGGGAGGGAAGTCTATTTGGTCGAGACGGCTTGCCGTTTCAGTTGGATTTTTTGGGGTATTTGATCAAGAACAGCCGATCGGACCTGGTATAAACCTGGCAAGCCTGCACCTTTGGCGAAGGCCAGTCCCCGTTCCCTCTTTCCCAAAATTAATTGTCCGATTTCCTGTCCCTTGCGGTTCATACCGGAAATTGTGGCGTTGGGTGAGGCCATCCCATGGTCTTTTGAGGCGGGAGAGGAATCGGGGTGGAATATTTCTGCTGGCGCGTCCACGATCCGACTGACAAAAAGTTTCACAACTTCCTGGTCTATCTCTGCTGAAGGATTGTCCTCTAACCTCCACTCATCGTGTTGATTAATGAGGATATAGTGGTCCTGTGGGGTGTGGACGGTCAGCATAGCAATATCGGCGACTTCCATACCAAAGAGACGTTTGTCTTGAAAATGAAACATGCCTTGAGTGATGGGTTTCAGGATCCCCGTGGGAATCTCATAGAGTGGGCCGGAGGCAGACGTGATGGCATAGGCTTTTTCTGGATCAGCAAATTGATAGAGTTCAAGATGGTGTGTGCGTGCGCCTTCTACGATTTGTATCGTAGCCTGAATGCGGGCTGGTTGCCCCAGAATCCGATTCTTCTCTTCCTCGGTGTCAACGAACCCTGTGGCGGCCAGGCCTCCCAAATCCATAAGGATTGTGCTCACAGCTATTTTGTCTGCGGGTCCTTTCAGGGGACTTTGAAACATCCAATTCGGCGTCAAGCTATGGGCTCCTGCCATTCGTGTCATAATCATGGTGGTTGATCCGAGTTGAATGTGAAGCTCCAGGACTCGATCCCGCTCGAAAAATAATAAGTCTTTGAGCCGAAAGTTCGTGAGAGACTTTTGGGCAAAGGTCATCACATCCAACGTGGTGAGTACGACCTGATTGTCTGGTTTCGTTTGGACGTACAAGGAGGGAGCAAAGGGACCGGCATCTCCTAGAGCCATTTCCTGGGTTTCAGTCGGAGTGGTCAGGGTGAGCGTGAGATAAGGGGGAGCTAATCCGTATGCTGACAAATTACTTGGACCATCTTCGATATGCCTTTTGATTTTTCCTATCGTCAGGGCTCGTAGGATCCCGCGGATTTCACGCGCATCCGCCGGTGTCCGCATGGGTTCCGTCAGCATCCACCGCCATTGGTCATCACGTTCGAGACGGATGGTGTCCGTGGAAGTGGCCCAGGTGATCTGCGTGATCGCCCGGTCATCAAACGGCAGGATCTGTCGTTCCTGGGTTTCTTGTTTTTCCAGTTGGCGGGATTGAGGGATATCAAAGAGGAGGATATAGCCTCCCAAGCTAAGAACGACCAGGGCCAGGATGAGTGTCACTCGAACGGGATTTATCATGTTATAAACTTCGCCGCCTTTTCCAAACGGATAAACCGATACATAAGGTGAGGAGTGGAAGGAACAGGACCTGAAAAAACACGAGCGCTTGTTCCTGCGAGGGATTCGGTATGAATGGATGAAAGGCCGGATCTTTTGGTGTCAGAGAAACTAAGGCGTCCTCTTGAGCGAGCCATGCGATTGCTTTTAGGAAAAAGTCCGTGTTTCCCGGATAGGTCAGATACCCATTAGTTGCAAACGCGGCATTACCCACGATGAGGACGGCAGATTGAGCCTGTGGGGTCTGATCGCTGGATTTCAGGGTCAAGAGGCCGGCGACCGTGTATGGGCCCTTCGCGTCTTGGCCCGCAGTGAATTCCGGTTGAGGATTCAGCAGGTCCGTTTCTTCCCAGCTTTCTGGAGAAGTTTGCGCTAAGGCGACAAACTCCCAGGTGTTTCCTTGTGCTGGGTTGAAACTGACTGAGCGGGACACGGGAAACAGAATAGGAGTCGTGAAGTCTTCGGTGATGTCATGAGTCGTAAAGGTGCGAACGAGCAACGCGGTGGGACTTCCACGTCCCAAGCGATCCTGTTCATCGGCCAGGATGCCGGCCCCCAATTGAATACCCCAAGGTGTGATCAGGGGATCTAAAGAAGCGTCACTGCCTGGATCGACCATCACTAGCACCCGACCGCCTTTTTTTAAAAATTGACTTATCCCGTGTTGGTCCTCAGAGGATACGGCTTGGGTGGAGGAGGCCACGATGAGGACTGCTGCTTCGTGGGAAGCCGTGTCTTGCCAATCCACTGTCCCGACCGCATAGCCTTGCTTTGTCAAAGCATCGCCTGCACGAGATAATCCTGACGATTCTGTGTCAGAAAGACTTTTTTCGCCATGGCCTGTGACAAAGTCAATGCGCTTTTTTGTGTCTTGTGTGACGCGGAGCAGCGCATTGGTCATGTCGGCTTCAGCGGACCGTTGGAGATAGACTTTTTGGGAACCGCTTTCTACCACGACGGTATCGATGCGAGACACCTGATACTCTTTTGCCTTATCTGGTTGGCGTTCAGGATCGATGAAGGTCAGCGTGATGAGAGGACTTTCCTTCGCATAGGTCGTCAATAGATCCTGGTAGCCACCATAGCCAGGGCTTCCTTCATGGGTGAAGGCAGTCATGTTCACTTCTCTTGGAAGAGTTCGAAGGACTTGATAGGTCTGTCGGCTCAAGGTGAAATTTTGCGTCTCTGAGAAATCCCATTCCGGCGCATGCTTGGCTGCGAGAAAATTGAGTAAGGCAACGACGATGCCTGCAAGCAGGACCGAAAACAGGCTGTGTGCACCAAGTCGGGTAGACGGGGTTCGAGCTAACGCGGTGAGGCTGCGAAAATGGAAGGCGAAATAGCCCAGGAGGCAGAGTGTCCCCAGGCCGAGCAGGATTGAGGAGAGGCTCCCTCCAGCAGGATGGAACAAGGGGAGACCAAGTCCGATAAGGGCTAATATGGTTCCGGCTATTCCGAGAATTGAGGGCACACGGGTTACTTCCATCGGTAGGCGTCGACGGCTTGGTGAGCGGCAAACCACATAAAGGCTATGCCGGAGACGTAATAGAGAATATCTTTGAGATTGAATAGCCCGCGAATCAATCGTTCATAATGTTCGCTAAAAGAGAGATAGGACAGAATGTGGCCGATCGTGGTGTCCCCAACAATGCCTCCTAATGCCCCGAGCATCCAGAGACCTAAGATGCAGCCAAAGCTTAAAAAAGCCGCAATAATTTGATTCTCGGTCAATGCCGAGGCAAACAGACCAATGGATATTAAAAGGGCTCCCTGGAGGAACAGGGCAACATAACCGAGATAAATCGGTCGCCAATCAAAGGTTGCATAGGCGGAAAGTGTTATGGGGATGAGGCTTGTTAGTGATAACAGGCCGCTATAGACGATTATCACGCTCATGAACTTTCCAGAAACGATTTCATTCACGCCAATGGGAGACGTGAGAAGGAGTTCGAAGGTTCGGAGTTTGCGTTCTTCGGCGAACAGACGCATGGTGAGTAATGGCAGAATTATCATGAGGATGAGGTTGATACTTCGAAAAAGTGGCCTGAACAGCATGTCATTGAGATTGAGTTGTGCGTAGGTGTTTTGAATTTGCATCAGGCGCATAGCCTGGTTACTCGCATTGGCTGCTGCGGAATAGGCCAACAGGCCCACGATAGCCAAAAAGATAGCCGCGATGACATAGACCACTGGAGACACAAAAGCACTTCGTAATTCTTTGGCAACAATCGAGTGAACGGGGTTCATAATTAGAGTAATCCGGGTATACGCGGCTAGTGTGGACCACCAGGCATGCTGGTGCTGGGACCGCTGGGAGTGTTGGTTTGTGTGAGCACCTTAAACGCATCCTCAAGGGTGAGAGGTTGGGTTTTTAATTCCAGAAGGCCCACATTTCGTGAGACGACAAATTGGGTCAATTCCTCTCGGATATCACGGCCCATCTGCGTGTCCAGAAGATAGGTGTGAGCTGTTGCCCCTTGAGAGACTCTTATGACTCCGGGAATATGATGAAGCGCCTCCAACAGGTCCGGGTCGGATTGCCTCACCGTCAGACTGAGCGTTTCCGATTCACGGAGTTTGGCCCCCAACTGTTCCGGCGTGTCCACGGCTACGATTCGGCCACGGTGAATGATAATGACTCGCTGGCAAATAGCGGTTGCCTCGGCCAGCAGATGTGTACTTAGAAGAATGGTGTGAGAGCCCGCCAGGCTTTTAATGAGTTCCCGGATCTCAATAATTTGATTCGGGTCTAACCCTGTCGTTGGTTCGTCCAAAATCAAAACGGGCGGATTGTGCAAAAGAGCTTGTGCCAAGCCAACCCGTTGTCGATATCCACGGGATAAATGTCCAATGACTCGTCCCCGAACATCAGCCAAGCCCGTCTGGGTAATGATGGTATCCATCCGTTCGGCCAATTGGTCATCAGAAAGTCGTTTAATTCTTCCCACAAACGTTAAATATTCACTGACGGTCAGTTCCAGATAGAGAGGCGGGGTTTCAGGGAGGTACCCGATATGTTTTTTGACTTCCCAGGGTGTTTCCAGGCAATCAAACCCTGCAATACGAACGGTCCCTAGGGTTGGGGGCATGAATCCTGTCAAAATACGCATGGTCGTGGTTTTTCCTGCGCCATTTGGCCCG
>JACDDF010000155.1 GCA_013817135.1 Nitrospirales bacterium | reverse complement strand
GAATATGGTCTCATGGCCGCGCTCATCGGCGCCACGGTGTTGACGGCTCAGGCTGCCCTGGGAACCGCAGTTGTGAATATGTATGACGGGGCCATGGGGATCATCTCGGCGGCCTTGGGGAGTTAGCAGGATGTTGAAGGGCTGTACTGAGCGACTTGCGTTGTTCAACACAGCATGGTCGACCTTTCAGCAAATAACTGGGTGAGGGCCGCTACCGGTTGAAGGATAGTGTCGGGGGAGGGTGGGAGATACGGCCTGGTAGCCACCTTCAAACCATTTAGCTGGATGGGGCAAAGGCTTATGAAGGTAATTCCAAGTCAACGTTTACAACATCTGAGGAAATCCGAGCGGGGCTCCACGGCGGTAGAGTTTGCTCTCATTCTACCCATTCTTGCTTCACTCGTATTTGGAGCGATCGATTTTGGTCGTATGTTGTGGTTCAAGGAAGTCCTCGTGAATGCCACCAGGGTGGGAGCGCGTCAGGGGACGTTATTTGCGGCGGGCAATGGCCAGGCACAAATTAAGGCTGCGGTCTCGGCTTCGCTTTCAGCAGGAGGAGTGAATCCTTCCGGACTTACCGTAGTGGCGAATGGAGTTGGAAGCCCCCAGGGGCAGCCGTTAAATGTGGTATCCACCATACCCTGGAATTATTTTGTGATCGATAAGCTCATTCCTGCGATTTCTACACCCAACTTACAAGCTTCTGTCACCATGATGATGGAATAAGACAGAAAAATGGTCCGGTACAAAACGGGAAGGGAAAAGGAAATTCGAACATGTGGAACAAGCACCGAACATGGGGTGTCTCTGCCCTCCTGAATCAACGTGGCATCGCGGCCATCAATGGCGCCTTTATGGGATTGACCATGGCTATTATGGCGGGTGTGGCGATTGATGTCGGACATGCCCTACTCACCCAAAATGAATTGCACAATGCTTCGGATGCCGCGGCCCTGGCCGCTGCACGGCAGTTAGGGGTGACCTATCTGGCCATGCCCATTGCGCAGCAGCAGGATTTGAATCGAAACCTGACGAGCGCTGAACAATCACAAGTGAACGCTCAGGCGACAGCCGCAGCGAATGCCAATAGTGCCTCGAATGTCAGTAATCTGTCTCTTTCCCAGGGGGATATCGAATATGGCACGTGGGATTTCAATGGAAAGACGTTTACTCCAACCGTGACACGCCCCAATGCCATTCGCGCGACCGCACGACGGGATGGTGCGGCGAATGGACCGATTACGACATTTTTTGGGGGAATATTGGGCGTAAGCACTATGAATCTTTCGACCACTTCAATCGCCGCTTTGGGAACCTCGGGTGGACCAACCCCCCCAGGAGTCGCCGATGTGCCGTTTGCCATTTCTCAAAATTGGTTTAATGGCGTGGCCTCCTGCAATTCCGGTATCCAATTTTCTCCCACCGGCGCGAATGGATGTGCGGGATGGCACGTCTTTGATCAGACGCCGGCCAATGCGAACAAACTCCGTAATACTATCGATGGGTTACAAGACGGAAGCTATCAAAGTCCCGGTCTTACTCCAGGGCAGACTCACTACAATTTTACTGGTGGAGAAGTGTCATCCGCGTTTCCCAATCTGATCAATTTGTGGAATACGAAGAAGCAATGGAATACCGACACTGGGCGAGATGAATGGGCCATTAATCTTCCTGTCTATCAATCCAGTTCCTCATCTTCTTGTAATAATCCCAGTGATTCTATCATCATTGTGGGATATGCGAAAGCGGTAATTACCAAAGTGGCAAAGAATGACATTCAAGCGGAAGTGAAATGCGATGCCTTTTTCGATGGAGCGCCATCTCCCAACCAAACCGGTGGGGGCATTGGACCCCTTCAGCCCTTATCGGTGTATCCACGATTGGTGTCGTAATGGGGAGTAGTCAGACGAGAGTTTAGGTATCTTCCTTCCTTTCGGCCCGTCTAAACCTAGACGGGCCCAAAGAAAATTTCTTACGATTTTCCTTTTCTCTCAGAGCTTCTGTATATTGAATTCCCAGGGGCAACTCACCATGATTTCTACCGCCTATAGCAGACAATTCTCCTGAGAAACTTTCTCACGAAGGACTCACCGATCCTCTGAAATATTGGCAAACCAATAATTGTCTTAACCCCTTCGTTATCATCCCTAAAATCTTCTCGTAACATCCGCCAGTCCTTTCCTGGATCAAAAACGCTGTCTTCTGTTCCTCGTTCGTATCTTTTTTGGTGACCAGCCTTAAGAAGGTCCGGTAATCCGCCGAAACAGGAAACTGTCCACGGTGTTTATGCTTCAGGACTAATAATTGATTGCGTACCTTCTGGTATCGGTCGTGATCTCATGACCTTCTTTTAGGCTTAACCATAAAAAATTTGTAAAAAGCCTTTGACGGGACATTTAGAAATCATGAGTTCTTCTTTTCTTTTATCTGGATTAGCCTTGGGATTAATAGTGGCGGCTGTCACTGATGTTCGGGAGGGGAGGATTCCCAATTGGCTGACAGGTTCCTTGGCCGTCTTTGGAATTGGAGTGAATAGCCTGGAGTATGGTTGGTACGGATTCCTGTTCAGTCTTGGAGGTTTGATTATGGGGTTGGTCTGCTTGATATATTTTTATCTTAAAGGGGGCATGGGCGCCGGAGACGTGAAATTGCTCGGAGCTATTGGAACAATCTTGGGTCCGGGCCAGGTGGTATTTGCGTTTGCATTTGCGGCCATGTTGGGTGGGCTGTATAGCTTAGCCCTAATGTCCAATCAGGGGGGGATGCGACATGCCTGGGATCGGATGTTTATCCTTCTTTCAACCCTGAAAGTGACCAGGACAATTCCGGTTTCTGGTGCGCCAATTCCAACCGAGCCTAAGTTACGGTATGCCCTGGTTTTAGGACTGGGAACCGTGATCGCCCAAACGTTGTTTTATTATGGTGTGTTCTAATTCGCGAATTTCCTTAGGTATGCGGGTAGAAAATGAGCAATCGGAGAAGATTCTTCTCGTTGTCTATTAAGAATGCCATTTACCATTCGATATGCAGAGGTAAAGAAGTTGAGTCCTCAGGATTGATGGGCATGAATAAAAATTTCGTTCTAGATTTGGTGAAGAAGGGGGAGGAGGTCTCATGGGACAAAAACGTCCACTCATATTTTTAGGCATTGCGGTGGCAATTGCGCTGGTAACGACGGTCATGGTGTATCGGTGGCTGCAGGGCCAACGAATGATTGAGGTGAGCACCCCGGAAGTGGTGGTAGAGGGTGTGAGTGTGGCCGTGGCCAGTGCCGATATCCCCTGGGGAACCCCACTCGCCGACAAAGCGGTTCGAATTATGAGGTATCCCGATGAAGGGGTGCCGGCGGGACATTTTAAAGATCTGGCCTCCTTGAAGGGCCGGGTGGTGTTGACGAATCTAAAGAAAAATGAACCAATTTTAGAATCGAAGTTGGCTCCTATCGATATTAAAACGGGCGGCGTGTCCGCGGTCATGGATCCCAATAAACGGGCGATGGCCGTGAAAGTCAACGAAATTGTCGGGCTTCCTGGCTTTGTGCAGCCAGGCGATCGGGTGGATGTCATGGCGACGTTTGATGATCCGAGGGGGAAGAAAAAAGATGGTGGGGGTAATCGAGAGGAAGTGACGAAGGTGGTCCTTGAGAACACGCTCGTGTTAGCAATCGATACGCAAATGGAGCGATCAGCAGGAGAGGAAAAGCCTACGCCGGTGAAAGTCATAACGTTGGAGGTGTCGTTGGAAGAAGCCGAGAAGTTGGCCATGGCCGAAAACGGCGGAAAGTTACGTTTGGCTTTGCGGAGTCCGCTCAATCCGGAGGTAAAGAAAACGAAGGGTGCGGACTTTAAGGATTTGATGAGTTCCCACCAACTCATTCCTCCCCGGTCCAAAGTGGCTCGCAAATCTGAGAACCAGGTCGAGGTGATCAAAGGAACAGATCGAAAAACGATGAAATTTTAAAGGGGTCGTCGAGAGTGACGCGATGATCGTTAGGAAAGGTAAGGATATGAATCAGACTCACGGTTTTCCATTCAGGGGCTTGCTGATGGCTCTGGGCCTGGTCCTTGTGGGCTACACGGGAGCCTTGGGGGAAGGTCTCACCACTCGGGCGGTCCACGTCAATGAGCCTCAAAGCCTCCGGCTGACGGTAGGAGAATCAAAAATTGTGGAGCGGGAGACGGCGTTTAAGCGGGCCTCAGTCGCCAATCCTAAAGTGGCGGATCAAATTGTGCTCTCCACCAAGCAAATTTATTTGACCGGGCTTGAGGTTGGAACGACAACCTTGACCCTATGGGGCCAAGATGGGCAGGTGTCCAATGTTTTTCAGGTCCGGGTCTCTCCCGATGTAACCCGTCTGAAAGAGCAGCTTCATACTATGCTACCCCATGAACCCGATCTTCAAGTGATGAATAGTCACGAGCACATTACTCTGGCGGGCAATGTCACCAATATGGAGTCCTTGGCGAAAGCCCTCACTCTGGCTGAGCCCTATGCGCCGCAAAAAATCATCAATCTGGTTCAGGTGGGCGGGGTGCAACAGGTGATGATGGAAGTCAAAGTCGCGGAAATGCAGCGCGGATTGTTACGGAGACTCGGCGTGAATTTTGGGCGACAACAAGTGGGGGGACGGGATTTTACCGTTGGCACGTTGAATAGCTTAAGCCGGTTTTCCCAACAATCTTCTTCGGACGGTTCCGGGTTTTTGGATGCCCTTCCCGGAACGCTCTCCAATCTGTTCCTGGGGTTTAACATCGGGAACGATGCCTGGACGGTCGTCCTCGATATGTTAAAGCAGCATAACTTGTCGAAAGCCCTGGCCGAGCCCACCTTGATCGCGGAAAGCGGACAAGCCGCGGAATTTCTGGTTGGGGGAGAGTTTCCGATTCCCATTCCGCAACAGCTCGGCCAGGTGACGATTAAATTTAAAGAATTCGGGGTTGGCTTGAAATTTACCCCGACGGTGCTCTCGGAAGGGCGTATCTCCGTGATTGTGAACCCGGAAGTGTCGGACTTGGATTTTGCCAATGGGATTACGTCGCAAGGCTTTCAAATTCCCGCTCTGACGACTCGCCGGTTCAAGACCGTGGTGGAATTGGGCGATGGCCAAAGTTTCGCCATTGCGGGGCTCCTCCAGGACAATATCAAGGAAACGGTGGCCAAATATCCAGTCTTAGGCGATATTCCGATCTTGGGCGCGTTATTCCGGAGCACGTCGTTCCAAAAAAATGAAACCGAACTGATTGTCATTGTGACCCCTCATTTAGTGAAACCTCTGAACATGGTGAAGCAGACCTTACCCACGGATCATTATTTAGAGCCTAACGATTTTGAGTTGATGCTGATGGGATATGTGGAAGGAGCGTATCCGGAGCCAAATGTCGCCAGGCCGAGCGAGGCCTACACTCTTGGATCACCGAGGGTGGCGGGAAGAATGCCTTACCATAAAGGTGGAATGGAAGGGATGTTCGGTCATCTGGCCCCCTAAGGACATTTGATGAATAAGGAGCATAATATGCAACGCCAATCAATGATGAAAATGGCCGGTCTGATCGGCCTGATTCTGGTGGGGATGACCGGCTGTGGAGTGTGGCCGGTCATGACAGAGGAGAATGGTCGTCGGCCTCAGGCGATGGGGAAAAGTGATCAGATTTTATTGCCAGGGGCACCACAGCCCGTTCATTTGAATGAGGAGTTCGGACTGGCCTACCGGCAGGCTCTTGAGAATCAGATCGTGAACCCTGCGGCCTCCAACAATCTTGATCCTATACCTGGAGCGGCCGATTCCCAAGCCACGGAACATAGTCTGGCTCGCTATCAGTTGATGTTTCAAAGTCCGCCATATTCCGAATTTAAACTGAAGGGTAGCTCCGGTAGTAGTGCGTCAACTGGCACCACTTCGACGGGCATGGGGGTAGGAGGAAATTAACATGCAGGATAAAAGTTGGAAGCCAAAACGTGTAGGTGGAGATTCCTCAGCTAACCCATCCGAAGGGCCGGTCATTGAGCTTTCCATTCGGTCACCAGAATGTAAGGCAACCCTTGAGAGCATCATTCGGGAGACGGATGGCGTGCGACTTAAGGAGAGTCAAGAT
>JACDDF010000154.1:1578-6118 GCA_013817135.1 Nitrospirales bacterium | reverse complement strand
CATCAGGGGAACATTAAGATATTCTTCCGTTCACATTCTTTTCACATAGTCACTCCGTGCATTCTCATCCCTACCGTCTTTGACGTTCCGTGGTATTTTCAGCCATCTGTTTCCTTCAAACACCACAAGGAGGTTTCCTATGTTCCCACACACTATCTCACTTTCACAGTTTTTCCCAAGTAGTGCCACAGAAATTCAAAAACTTGCCCAAGGCACGACTGAACTCATTTCCGGATTCTCAAAAAAAGGAGGCCCAGACCCAACAGACTATCCCATGCTGAATACGCTCCTGCAACAGTTTTCCGGAGGAAACATACACAAGATATTTTCGGCTGATCAATTAAGATCAATTCGAGCTGCCTTCGGAGATGCCCTTTCCCCCGAAACCATTCAAGGTTGGGCGTACCATAAACCGTTAGGATATGCAGGCGATTATCAAATCATTGAAAAAATATACAATTACTACACATCCTCGAACCCTTCTTTAACAAAGTGGGACAAGTTTTTTCATACCCAAAAAGCACCTAAGGCAGTCAGAAATCGATTGTCATTTTTCCTTGACCAATTATGGAAGACAAAAATGGAAACCCCATCAACCAGCCATATTCTCAACCTAGCCTCCGGCCCTGGTCGGGATATGTATGAAGCCCTCAAGGTTCTTGGGACATCAGAAATTGAGATCGATTGCGTTGATCAGGACGCGAATGCCATCAATTATGCCAAGGACCTTTGTCGTGACTTCCTTGCTCACATTCAATTTACGCACAAGAATGTGTTTCGTTTTTCACCGAACAAAACATACCACCTGATTTGGTCGGCTGGTTTATTTGATTATTTCAATGACGATATCTTCAAGCGAACCTTAAAAAGGTTCTTCACTCTTCTCAAACCAAATGGAAAAATGGTGATTGGAAATTTCACTATTGAGAATCCCAGTCGCGGCTATATGGAACTTTTCAAATGGGATTTATTTCATCGGAGCAAAATGCACCTTCGCAGGCTTGCGGAGGAATGCGGGTTTACAGAGAATCAAATCCGCATTGAGCAGGAACCTGAAGGAGTCAACTTATTTTTGGTTATCATAAAGAATTAGTCAGCAAACGAGGCTCACTACCTCTCTTCATAAGCCGTAGGCAGAGCATGACAAATATCGGTGGCCACAAAAAAGATGGGAATCCATCACCAATGAGGATTCCCCTTTTTTGAGGCACAATTATTCAAATACCCAGTACCTCACCTAGGCCAAGCCGCATGAGGTCTTTTACTCTAAAACGGAATGCAGCACAACACTTAGGTCCACCAGATTGAATGGCTTTGCTACTCTACCCTTGAAACCATATTCTTGATAATTGGCAAGAACAGGGTCATTTGAATAACCACTCACCACAATAGCTTTGACTTGGGGGTCTATAGTTAACAGCCGACTGAGGACTTCTTTCCCTCCTAGTCCTCCGGGTACGGTTAAATCAAGAATGACGGCTGAAAATGGAGAACCAATTTCCCATGCCTCGCAAAAATCCCTCAAGGCTTCTTCCCCGTCTTTGGCTGTCTGGTAACTGTATCCACACGTTTCCACCATCTCACCAAGAACTTTCCGGATTTGAATTTCATCATCCATAATCAAAATTTTGCCTTGCCCCATTTTCACACGCTTCTCCGGCACTTCGTAAGCCATTTCTGGAAGGGGGGTAGCGGGGAGAAATAAAGAAAAAGTACTACCTTCCCCGACCGCTGAATTCACAGCCAACACTCCTCCATGATTCCTAACGATGGAGTAGGACGTCGCAAGGCCGAGCCCTGACCCTGTGGACTTTGTCGTAAAATATGGATCAAATATTTTCTCTAGATTTTCATTAGAAATCCCAACCCCTTTGTCCATGAATCGGATTTCAATCCATTCGGGATCGTGCAAAGTCATTTGTCCAAAATCCGACCGTTCGACCATATCTCCCTTAACATTGTGAGCTTGAATGGTACATTCCCCTCCCTCTTCCATCGCCTGCCGGGCATTGATCACAAGATTATGAATCACTTGGCAAATTTGGCCTGCATCGATAGTGACTGGCCACAGATCATCAGCAATGGTAAAGATTGGACGGACATTAGATCCTGACAATACCAACTGGACATTCTCTTTTATTATCTCTTGCAAAAGGACAGTCTTTTTTACCGGAGCTCCGCCCTTAGAAAAGGTTAGAAGTTGCCGTGCAATATCTTGCGCTCTTAAAGAGGCGTGCTCAGCCTCAGAAATCCGATTAAACAGAGGACTGGATGAGTCCAATGTAAATTTCGCAAGCGACAGCTGGCCTAAAATTGCCGTGAGCAAATTATTGAAATCATGGGCAAGCCCTCCAGCCAAGAGCCCAAGTGATTCGAGCTTGGCCCCCCTCAATCTCTCCTCCTCCCATTTCTTTCTTTCTGTCACATCCTGAGCAATCCCAATGACCCGGTGAATCCTCCCTAATGAATCCTTCACTGGAAAGGTTCGGTTATGGACCCATCGAAGCTCATCGTGACGAGTGACGATTCGATATTCAATATCAAGGCATTTCACATCAATTCTTTTCAAGAACAAATTTTCAACTTTGGACTGATCTTCTTGAAAAACGATGGTCAGCCAATCAAATGGATTACTCATGAGTTTTTGGGGATCTCCACCCCAAAGGCGTTTGTAAGCGGGACTCACATAGACTATTTGTTGCAGGTCTACATCCCAAATCCAAAACACACTATCCACAACTTCAGCCAATTGGCGAAACTTTTCATCACTTTCTCTAAAAGCCAACTCCGCCATGCGAACATCTGTCACATCACGACAGATCAACAATACGGTTAAAATTTGTCCGCCAATAGTTGGCTCGGGGCAAAATCGAATTTCAAAATTTTTCAATCCTTGCTTAGTGGGATGGGAAATCTCCAGTGAATCTGATATGCCTTTTTCACAAACCGATTGAATTTTTTTCTCAAAAATACCTGCTACCTTTTGAGAGACCCCCAACTCAATGAGTTGCTTACCCAAATACTTTTCTGGGGGAAATGGTTCCACGCTATCCCACCACCGATTTAAATACATAACACGATTTTTGCGATCAAATCGTCCAATAATATCGGGAAGATTGTCGGTCAAGGATTGAAGCTCTCGGTCCCACCGCTGCAGTTCCTCTTTAATCTGTTGGTGATCAGGGATCTCGATTAACGCGCCGTGGCAGACTATTTCATTTTCGATGCTCCCCTGAGACATCACACTATTTTCTTGAACCCAAATCACACGATTCCCTTCACCGAGCATGCGATACTCTAACCGAATGGTCGCGGGCAAATGGGTGTGATTCTCCCAACCTCTCAAAAACATGTTCCGATCTTCCGGATGTATTCGGCAAAAAAACACTTTAGAATCATGGATTAGTTGTTCAGGAGTTAGGTTAAGCAATGAATAGACGTACGGGGTCACAAATTCAAATTTTCGATCAATCCCCCGTTGAATACACCGATAGACAACCAGTGGTACATAATCAAAAGCTGCACACTCATTTTGCAAGAAATTATTCATAAACAAAAAACGACGCTATTCCACCAACGACCTGACTCAAAGGAAGTCAGCTCCCAACAGTTGCCATTCTACCAATTTTTCTACGAAAAAAGAGGCTCAGCGTCTGGGGTTACCTTCACTTGCTGAAGAGGAATGGCGGGGTTACGAAAGGAAGTCAAGGAATACCCATTGTCATAGGGTAAACTGAGGGGCAGTTGGATTTGAAATCCAAGAATGCCACGCTCATTGGTCAAAAGCTGAAAACGTCCGGAATGGCGTTGAATAATTTGATGAGCTAGGATTAATCCTTGCGTGGCGGAAGGATCAGGCTCATCAATAAAGGAATCATCAAAACCCCATTCCTCCATTGAAACCAGCTCAGAACCCATTGACGTTTTTTCAGCTTTCCACCACACCGAAACTTGAAGCCAATTTTGTCCCCTAACAAATCGATCGGCTTCTGTTTCAATTCGCAAAGTTTCAGACAATCGTGAAGGATCCTTGAAAAGAAATAACAGTCCATTAAAAATTGCCTGCATGAGCCCTTGTCGATCCACAGACACCATCGGGACATCGGGACCAAATACCTTCTCAATCATCGTCTTGTGGTAAGAAGGATTGCTCGCCACAAACAACAGACAGGAATCTATGATATCGTGGACATGAATTTTTGCATGCAATGATCCCGACAACGGCTTGACATATTCTCTGATCTCTTTTGTTAAGGCTTCTATCTTCGCAAGATCTTCTCCAACAATACGATGAAGTCTATCCATAAATTCCCCGTCATGACGCCTTAATTCAGCCACTTGAACAAAGGCTTTAATTGAGACTAATGGACTATGTAGCTCTTGAGTCAATCCGTCTGCCATGGCTTCAAGAGACCGTAACCGATCCACTTGGCAAAGCAAATTTTGAGATCGGTGAATTTCTTCTCGCAAAATGGCATTTTCTAAGGCTAAGGCGGATTCCTGAATAATCGTATTCCAAAATGTTTTTCCACCTATCATC
>JACDDF010000154.1:0-1568 GCA_013817135.1 Nitrospirales bacterium | reverse complement strand
ATCCGGATGGCTTCGCTGGAAGTCTGGCCAAGGGCAAAAAACCCCAGCAATTGGTTATTCCCAAAAATGGGATAAAACAACTCTAATCCGGCGTCTTTCAATATTTCGGCTATACGCATCTCGCCTTCATTTGAGTCTACCCCCTTTAAATCCTCAATGGAGACCCTTGCCTGCGTGAATAGTAATAATTGTGGCAGATTATCCGAGATAGCCCATCCATTCTGGATAACAGGATGATCTGGGGAAAATCCTAAACTTGAAATGGCCCGATACCGATTTCCTTCAACCTGCAAAACAAAGATAGCGGCTTTAGATGCTCCGGCACTTTTTCCTACCGTTTCTAGAATGGCCTGTCCTAAATCTTGAATGCCATGAATGTTGGCAACTTTGGATGAAAACCTGGTGAGAGCTTGAGTCCTCAGTTCCCTTCCTTTGAGTATGGTTCTCGCGACTGCGCCCTTCGTTCCCACTCTCATCTGGTACAGGCCCACAACCATCAGAAGGTAGAGCACGAGTTGCACGATCGAAAACCTGACATTAATGGCTCCCAGGAGGTATTTCTGCGCAAGTAACAACATCTGGTAAACGGGTTGGGACACAAACAACAAAATAGCAAAATAGGACAATCCGTTTTCAACATAGACTGAAAATTCCAACCAATGAAATCGCAACAAGGTATAACCAACGATTGAAATATACACCGCAAAGCCAACCGTCCCGTAGGGTAATATTTCAATCCCATACCACAGGGGATAATTAGTCGCCCCACCTATGTATCCAATTCCAGAACCTATGAGAAGATACAAAAATTGCCTTCGACGCAATCCCTTTTCTTTTGCATAGGCTTGAGCAAGAAGAATGTGAGCAAAAATTACAAGACCGACCCACCAAATTAGACAAAAATGGAAGGCCAAGCCAGGCACACCCCAAAACGGAAACACAGAAATTTGCCGGACACCTTGAATAAAGAAAGGCGTACAATCGGCAAGAAGAAAAACCACGCCCACAAGGTAATTCCACTTAATAGTAGCGCTAAAAGAATTCTCCTTCCCAAGTAAATACAGAACATGATGCAAAAATGTAATGGGGATAAAGATGGCTCCTGCCATTAATATCCGGAGATTGAGGAGGGCAAAAAACTCAGAATCGGAGACTTGCCAAGCAAAATATCCAAAACTCCATAAGGCAGTGGCAATTCCAAATAACCCAAAGGTCCAATGTCTTGGATCCTTGGGAGCGCGAAAGTAGACAAAGGAGGCCAACCCGCTAGCGGCTAATCCATTCAACAATTCACTGATGGCAAAAAAATCCATAGATTTCGTGTTAATGACGCAAAAGGTTTAAATTAAGGAACAGCAAAGGGAAAGAAGTAATCATGTCAAAAAAAGGCCGCACCAGCCTTGATGGGTTTATTTTGAGGTAAACGGTAACCTGAATAGCCAAAATCGTCAAGTCTCCCCGTTTTGATTGTCAACCCACTTTAGAAATGTCCTCTTTCTCCCACAGTAGAAATGTCCGGTTTATGGCATCCCCGTCGGGGCCTGTGGTATTCGATCCGGCCGCAGGCG
>JACDDF010000153.1 GCA_013817135.1 Nitrospirales bacterium | reverse complement strand
AGCAAAATGGGATGTTCGGCGTTGAGAGTCATGAATGGCCGATCGAACCATTCATGCGAGGAGCCGATCAAATCAACGTCGTGGAGTTTTCGGGCTCAGAAACGTTGGATGCCTTCATTCCAGCCGCAGGCGGACCCTATCAACGTACCGGGGATTACGTCTGGAGCAACCAGCGGTTGCCGTATTCCCAATCAGGACAATGGGGATATTTACGCGTCCTACCAGGGACCGATCAACGAATACTGTCATTGGATGGTGTGGCTCCTGCCGTTAAAGAAGCCAAGTTGCCCCAGGAGCAAGTGGTCCATATTAAACCCGTCGAACTGAAATGAACCGGCATGATTTTTAGTTGACGGGTTTGGGAACGGGGAAGCCGATACACGGCTTCCCCGTGCTGGTCACAACCCCATAAGACAAGATTGTGAGAAATTTTTCGAATTTTATGCTGGCGGAGGAATAAATGAAAAGCACGGTGGTACAAATGATTGGGGTGACGTTGGATGTCCTGGGAATGTGGGCCATCCCTGTGTGGGCCTATGAAGAAAGCCAGGTCAAACAAGGGGGCACGATTCATGGTCAGGTGACTTTAGCTGGAGGGATGCCTAAAGCCATGGCCTTTAATTTGGTGACGATTCCGGATCCGGTATTTTGTGGTCGAATCTCTACTGGAACAGGATTGCGCATTGTTGAAGATTTCATACTTGGATCTCAGAGCTCGCTGAAGGACGCGATAGTGATGCTCAAGGGTATTGAAAAAGGGAAAGCTTTTGGGTTGCCAAAAGTGACAATCGAAGCGAAGGATTGTGATTTTCTCCCATTTGTCAATGTCTTACGGGATCAGGATGAACTGACGGTCATTAATATGGATCCAGTGGAACATAATATCCAGGGATATGAGACTGCTCGTGATCGTGGTGCGAGGGTCTTGTTTAATCGCCCTCTTCCAAGAGTTATACTCGAAAGTAGTGCATGGAGTGAGTTGAAAACACGCGGCGTCTCGGGTTGAAATGGTTGTGGCTAAACACCCACCTTCAACCACAAAGGAGAGACGCCACGATGCAAGAGCGTACCAAAACAGAACAAGAAGATCGAGGAAGGACCGATGCGCTGACGGACTTGATTCGGAGTGGAGCCCAACAGCTTCTCGCCCACGCCCTGAAAGTGGAGGTGGCCGAACTGTTGGCGACCTATGGGGACCAGCGGGATGAGCAGGGACACGCAAGGGTTGTCCTCAGCGGCCATCATCCGACGCGAGAGATTCAGACGGGCATTGGGCCGGTGACGGTGCAGGTGCCCAAAGTGCGGAGTCGCCAGGGCGAACCGGTGACGTTTCACTCCGCATTGGTGCCGCCGTATGTGCGCAAGACGGCCAGCCTGGAAGCGGCGATCCCGTGGTTGTATTTGAAAGGCATCTCAACCGGGGAGATGCAGCCGGCCCTGGAAGCCCTCGTGGGCCCAGAGGCCAAGGGGCTGTCGGCTAGTACGGTGGCTCGGCTTAAGCAGATTTGGCGGGAGGACTATGACAGGTGGCGGCACCGGCGGCTCGATGCTGACCAATGGGTGTATATCTGGGTGGATGGGATTTATAGCGGCTTGCGAGCTGAGACGCAACGCTTATGTGCCTTGGTCGTGATCGGCATGAATGTCCATGGGGAGAAGCATCTGTTGGCCATGGAAGATGGGATTCGCGAGTCGACCCAGAGTTGGCGCGAAGTGCTGTTGAATCTGAAAACACGAGGGCTCACCGACCCCGCCTTGGCCATAGGTGATGGCGCCCTGGGCTTCTGGGCGGCGGTGGAGGAAGTCTTCCCCGGTACACGCCACCAACGCTGTTGGTGCCACAAGACGCAGAATGTCTTGAATACGCTGCCGAAAAGTGTGCACCCGAAAGCCAAGCAAGCCTTACAAGAAATCTGGCGGTCTGAGACCAAAGGGCTGGCGGAGAAAGCCTTTGACGTGTTTCTCGCAACGTATGAGCTCAAGTATCCCAAAGCCACGGCATGTTTGCAGAAAGATCGGGAGGCGCTGCTGATGTTCTATACCTTTCCGGCTGCCCATTGGCCGAGTCTGCGTACGACCAATCCCATCGAATCGACCTTTGGAACGATTCGCCATCGGACGGCACGCACAAAGGGGTGTCTCACCCGTGATGGCCTGCTGCACATGATGTTTAAGTTGGGTCAGTGTGCGGAGAAAACTTGGAGGCGTTTGCGAGGGTTCAGAGAGTTAGCCAAAGTTATCGCAGGCATTCGATTTACTGATGGCATTGAGGAAACAACCACGGACTCAGTCGCCGCGTGAGTAACTCTTCAGACACTAGATTTGACAATAACTCGGTCCCTTAGGGGCATTGGTCGATCAGGTATTGGCGTTTGTGCCGAGACTAGTGGCCGGTGGAATATTGATACTGATGGTGTGGGGCATTGCCACCGTTCTTCGAACGATCGTATCCAAGGCGTTGCAATCGACGACACTGGATGAAAAATTGAGTGCGGGCGCCGGGAGCGGCCTGTTAGCGATAATCTGAGAATGTCGTTTTTTGGTTGGTTGTGCTGTTATTCCTGCCCGCCATCTTAGGGACGCTGGAGATTGACGGCTTATTGGTCCCGGTTCAAAACATGGTCAATGAAATGTTAGGCATGCTCCCTAATGTTTTTGGGGCCGTGTTAATTGGTGTTGTTGGATGGTTTTTGGCCAAAATCGTCCGCGATTTGGTGAGTAACCTGTTGACGGCGGCCGGAACCGATCGGCTGGGTGAACAAATCGGACTTCGTGGCACGATGTCCTTATCCCATTTGATTGGATTGGTTGGGTATATCCTGATACTGGTTCCAGCCGTAGTGGCAGCCTTGCAGGCCCTGGAAATCGAAGTAATTACAGGACCCGCCACCGGGATGTTGAATACCATGATGTCGGCCATTCCCGATATTTTTGCGGCGGCAATTATTTTAGGAATCGCCTTTGCTATTTCCCGGTTTGTCTCGCAGTTAGTGGCGAATTTATTAGGCGGGCTCGGTTTCGACGGTCTGCCGGAAAAGCTGGGGTTGGGACAGGTATTGACCGGTCAAACCACTCCTTCGTCGTTGGTCGGAAATGTCCTGGCCTTTTTTATTATGTTATTTGCGGTTGTCGAAGCCGCCAACCAGTTAGGTTTTCACCAGGCGTCAGAATTGGTCACCATGTTTATTGAATTTGGCAGCCAGGTCTTATTGGGAAGCGCCATCATTGCCATCGGTTTCTGGTTGTCGAATTTGGCTTATAATACGATTATCCGGATCCATCGTGTTCAATCAGGAGGCGTCGCGAATATTGCCCGATTCGCCATTCTTGGATTGGTGATCGCCATGGGTTTACGAGCCATGGGGTTGGCCAATGAAATCGTCAATCTGGCTTTCGGACTGACTCTTGGAGCGATTGCCGTGGCGGTGGCATTATCCTTTGGTCTAGGAGGCCGGGAAGCTGCAGGCAAACAGATGGAGCATTGGCTCAGTCAAGCCCGTGGCGAGCGCCGAGGGTAGTGTTTTTCCCCCACGGCTGTGGTTGTTGGCCGTGGGGGACAGTTTTCGTTCAGTCGAAATTTTTCTGCGAATAGGGTAACGGGCGAGTGCTCCTATCTTCATGCTCGGCCGTAATCTGATGCCGTGTCGTGTCTGATCCAATCCACAATGGTGAGAGTAACGTCGAGAGCAGGTAGCACCAAACTGATGGCTGCTCTCAAGGAGACTCACCGATTTTCACAGGGTAGGAATAAGTGTTATTCACTCCTGAGAGTCAGCATGTAATTGGTGAGGTCGTTGAGCTGCTTGTCGTTTAGAGCAAATTTTGGCATGAAGGATCCGGGGGAAACGGATTGCGGATCCTTAAAATGCTGAAGATGCCAATTCCGGTCCGGTCGTCTATCGGCAACGTACGAGAGATCCGGGGCCAAGTTTGCCCCTTCCCCATGAATCCGATGGCAGGTTTGACATTTGTATTCTTCTACTAATGCCATTCCCCGAGCCAGTGACGGATCACGTTTGGGGACGGCGTACAGGTCGCGGAGAGAAATACTCAACAGGCCGAACACGATGATCAAAAACCCCAATCCCGCCCCCAATACGACCCGGCGTGAGGACGGATGCCGTTCAGGGTTGCGATCCACAAAAGGCAGGAGCAGCAATCCTGTGAAAAAGAGTGTGGGAAGAAGCCAGGTTGCCAGAGGTCCCCATGCCCCTGGGGCGTATTTGAGAAGCTGGTAAAAAAACAGAAAATACCATTCCGGGACGGGAATAAATGAATGGTCCGAAGGATCCGCCCGATCAGCCAATGGGAATTCCACGCTGAATGCCAACAGCGACACGATTCCAAACACGACAAGCATCACCACGGCATCCATGAAGACCTGCCGTGGATAGAATGTTTCACTCCCGGCCTTGGCTCTTGCCTCATCATGAGGGCCTGCCGGTCCCACCCGGCGGAGAATAAAGAGATGGAGCATGATCCCGAACACGATTATGGCGGGAAGAAAGGCGACATGAATCGCGAAAAACCGTGAAATAGTCAGGGCGCCCAGAGTTTCGCCTCCTCGAAGGAATTTCACGAGGAAATCACCAATGAGAGGAACGCTGCCGACCATGTTGATTCCAACCTGGGTGGCCCAATAGGCGTTCTGATCCCACGGTAGAAGGTAACCCGTAAATCCGAAGCCCAGCATAATTGCCAATAACAACACGCCGACCACCCACATGAGTTCTCGAGGGCGTTTATACGCGCCGTCAAAAAAGACCTGTAACATATGAAGTCCGATGGCCATCATGACGGCCGAGGCGCCCCAATGATGAAGGCCACGGACAAACCATCCACCCCACACCTCCTGCTGAATATACTGAACGGTATCGTAGGCATGGTCGGTGGAAGGCACGTAGTAGATCATGAGAAACATGCCCGTCAGGGCTTGTAATCCAAAAAGGAAGAGGGTGGCGGAGCCGAAGACATAGTTCCAGCTGGCGCCTCCGGGAATGGGCTCGTTCAGGAGGGTTTGCTCCAGGGGCTTTAATTTCAGGCGCTGGTCGATCCACTGATAAAGACGTGAGGCCATGCTTAGAGTTCCACCTTTTTCGCCAGACCAGATTTAAATTCCTCGTATTGGACCAGCAAGTCACCATTTTCGATTTTGGATGGCAGCGTGTCCAAAGGGCGTGGAGCGGGGCCGGCTTTAACGGTTCCGTTAATGTCATAGACGCTTCCATGGCAGGGGCATTTAAATAGACGGTCCTGTTGGTCCCATCGATAACCGCAGCCTAAATGGGGGCAGATGGGTGAAAAGACCGTCACCTCTCCATTGGGCTGTTTCACCGCCCACACGCCCTTGGTGGTGTGGCTCTCCTGCCATCCATCCTTTTCCGTCATGGCGTAATCCAACGCCTTGGGTTCACCAACCGGTAATTCGTCGGTTTTGCCCAACGCCACCCATTCTTTGTTTCGTCGTTGAAGGGTGGGGGCGATGACGTATCCGATTAACGGGATAGCAAGGGAGATTCCGATAAGAGAGGAAATGAACAGGGTGGTTTTCACAAAGAATGACCGGCGGGTTCCCACCGGGGTGGACAAGCCATCTTCCATATTAGGGTTCCTTTTGGATAAGCAGCCAATAAGATGTCTGATTTAATTGAGGAGCGTAGGCTCCATGGTGTTTACATAAAGAGATCATAGTTCGGGATAAGAGCCGGAATGAAGCGGTATTCAGATAAAAGGCCATTTAAAAAACGTTCACGTAAAAGGCTAGCATAGAAGGATGGACAGTCAAGATCAAAACAATTCATCTACGGCGGGGTGCAAGTATGGGAGTCCAGTATTTTTCTGACCGGCCTAACTCACACCGTCGAACCATCGGTGTGACAAAAGATGTGAAGAGGTGGTGAACGTGGGGTCGGATCTTTTCGCTAATGGGAAAATGTCTTTTCCTTCTGGACTCAGATTACGGGCTTTGGCTTTCTTGTGGGGCACAGGGTTTGGTAGGGTGAATACGTTTTTGGTGTGAGGTGAAGGTGGCCAGCAGCAATTGATCTGGGAATGTAATACGGGGGAATTTCCCCTGGCCGGAGGTTGACTCATGCCCCAATCTGCACCCCACCCCGACAATGAGGTCCAACGATTAGAGGCGTTAAGTGCCTACCAGGTTCTCGATACCATCCCCGAGCTAGCCTTTGACGACTT
>JACDDF010000152.1 GCA_013817135.1 Nitrospirales bacterium | reverse complement strand
CCACCAACCCAAAGCCACCAGCCTTTAATTTCGTCAAAGCGTCCTGCCCGTTTTCGGCTTCCATGATGTCCGAAAAGCCGATTTGACGTAACACGTTTTTGACAATCCGACGCATGGTAGACATATCGTCTACCACCAACACTTTCATCCCGGTATCAATCATGATGCGCTCCTTACGCCTTGGGCCATGAAATCCCAGGCAATGTGGGTATTCCCATTAAATAATCATCTTGGATTCGTTGACATTCTTATTATCGTGGACTTACCTGGCATATTCGAAATTCGGTTTTCTTCTCTTGTTTCTTTAGCCGTACTTATAAAATTCCACATCTCGGCTTCCGTTATTTCATGCGTCAATATTGGTACCCAGCCCTTGCCGTAGACAAGGATAATGATTTTCTCGGGTGTTCACGACCTGCACCTTGATTGAAGTCAATTTCCCCAGGTCTTAAGAAAATCACCAACATCCGATGACTCAGAAATGAATTGTTTTGGACAGACAAGGTTAGGAGAGAATAGGAAACTCTATCTCGAGCGGTGGGAAAGTCCTGAACGTGAACGCTGCTGACCACGTTCAAAGACCAGGAGCACGCTTCCTTGCTCATTCCGGGGCATCTTGCCCTCAGAATATGAGCAGGTAATTCATGTGGCTCTCGGCCTATCATCCAGGAAGAAAGTCAAGGGCCACCAGCAGAAGTTAATTCAAACTAAACCTGTCCCGAGCTGTCTGTTGTGGCCCAGCACCAACCATCACCGAATCTCCTCCAGCATTTTGCACCCAGGCTTCAATTTCTTCCCGAACAAAGCGCCAGTGTTTCCCAACTTTATGCCCTGGGAGTCGACGTTCCCTTGCAAGCTTGTAGATTGTTGATTTTGGGACTTTCAAAAACGTCGATACTTCACTTAAGGTCAGCAAATCTTTCATTGTGGCACCCTCATTAGAGTTTGGTCAGTAATGTTTGTGGTATCGGACTAATCATGTGAAAACTTGAGACTTCTTCTTAGATAGTGGGAAATTGTGCTCTCCGCACCAACTGATCCCGACTTACGAAGCATGGTCATTCCGTATACCCTCATTTGTGAAAGAGATGGCAGGAGAAGGCCGCCCCTCAGTTTCTCCTTGCAGAAGACTTAGGCGTTCAAATACACAGATCAACTGTTTGACCCCCTGCTCTAATTCGATCACTGCTGCATGAAGATGCGAAAATGTTGCCGAGACAGCCCTGCATTCAAGTTGTTCAGCTTCCCTCCCTTCATGCATGGCATGCACTGCACTCAGGGCACCTTTCAACTGATGAGCCAGTCTTTTGAGCTCTGGACGATTCTGCATGTGAATAGCTTGATGCATCCCTTTGATTAAATCCGGGGTTGTGCCCTTAAAAATGTGAAACAAGGAATACAGCAAACCCTCATCTCCTTCCAGGGCGTGCAACGCGGCAGAGACGTCATAGAGCTCACTGTCCGCAGGGAACTTGGAGGGAGTTCCCTCATGGTGTTCCCGTTCTGAGTCTCTAGTGGCAACCGAATGAGTCCCCGTCCAATCAGCCTTGTCATCTGCCTTGAATGAGGACGGGTCTATGACACCTCCGGGAACAAAACCCACCCATTGCCGGAGTATTCGTTCAAAGTCTCGTAAATAAACCGGCTTAAAAAGACAATCATCCATGCCGTTCTCCAGGCATTGTTGCCCATGCTCAGAAAGCACATGGGCTGTCATCCCGACAATCGGAATATGGGGAACCGGAGGAGCGGCCAAACCATGATGGCGATGCCAATAGGCAGATGAATGGACAAACGCTCCGCCATGTTCCAATTCCCGAATACGTTGAGTGATGGCCAACCCATCCATGTCGGGAAGCTCCCAGTCCATGACAATGCAATCCACATCTGTATCTTTCAACAATGTCAAAGCTTGGCTTCCCGTGTCCACGATCGTCACTTGACATCCGAGTTTTCCTAACATGCCCGCTGCGACCCGTTGATTCACGGGATTATCCTCCACAATCAGTACCGAAGGTCCCGCCTGTTTTTTGAAGAGGGGTGGTTCTAGAGCCTCAATAGTACGCTGCACTATCTCACCGGGATGCCGCTCCGCTGCCCTTGGTAAATCTGACGGTCCCGGATGGTCCATTTTGCCTAATATGCATTGAAAAAATTGCTTCCGGTGTAAGGGAAGCGTGATCATCCCATCAAAATTCAAGCTTTTTTCTTCATCATCCTTGCGATACCAAAATGGCTTTAGACCCAAAACTTTGACGTCATCAAACCGCGAAGAAGATCGAATTCGTTCCAACCATTCCCGAACAGCCGCTTTCTCCAGACGATCACTCAGGATAACCCTTGCGACCTGCCGGTCCGATTCGTGGACACTTTCAAACAAGATATTCGCCTGTTGAATGCTTTTCACTTGCAGAACCTTGACACGCACTTCTTGAAGAAGTTGCCCCATCACCCACCCTGACGATTGCTGGGGACCGATCACCCAAACCTCTTTGCCAGCGACTGATCTGGCGTCCGTGCGTGGCGAATGCATAGTCCGTGATGCCCGACAGGGAATGTCACACCAAAATGTCGACCCCTGATTTGGTTGACTCCTCACCCCGACGGTCCCGTGCATCAACTCTGCTAACTGCTTGCATATCGCTAATCCCAAACCGGATCCCCCAAATTTCCGACTCATGGAACTATCCGCCTGGGTAAACACCTGGAAAATTTTTTGCTGAACCTCCTCTGACATACCAAGACCAGTGTCTTGGGCTGACAATCGAATCCACAAATGAGTCTCTTGGTCCCGATCACCGGAAAGATCATTAAGGCCATCCAGATACCCACCACCCTCAGGACTTGCTGAATGAATTAGCGAACCTCGCAGTAAAACCGATCCCTCCATGGTGAATTTCAGCGCATTTGAAAGATAATTACAAAGAATTTGTCGCAAACGGTGAGGATCGCCCAACAGCTCCGAGGGCACATCCCGGTCAACAAAGGCTGCCAAATCCAGGCCCTTTCGATGGGCCCGCTCTGAAAACAGATCGACGACCTCTTCCATTAAAGATGTCAAATTGTACCCAATGCTCTCCAATACCAATTGACCAGACTCAAGCTTTGAAAAGTCCAAAATATCATTGATGATGGTAAGCAACCCCTCGCCGGACATACGGATAATGTTGGCACATTCCTGTTGCTCCCGGTTCAGAGACGAATTAAGCAATAGCTCCGCCATACCAATAACACCGTTTAAGGGGGTCCGGATTTCATGGCTCATCACAGCCAGGAACGCTGCCTTGGCTCGAGTAGCAGATTCAGCCTTAATTAATGCGTGATCCAGTTCATGATTTTTCGCTTCCAAGGTATCCGCAAAGGCCGATAATTCTTGTGCGGCTCGCTTTGGTTCGGTGATATCCATGCCATAGCCTCGAAGTAATCCCAAATCCGCATGGGGGCAAAACGTCCAGGAATACTGTCTCTCCCCAACGCTCACTTCGTAATGCATCTCTAGATGTCTTTGTGACAAACAACGCCTAGCCAACTCCAAAAACCGATCCGGCAAAGCCGTGGAAAAACCGTCCTGACCGATTTGGGCTTCCTCCATTAGGCGAACCATGGAGGGATTGGCATATAGAAGTTGTCCCGCCGCATCGACTTCAATCACGGGGAATGGATTTTCCTTTGGAATGGACGCTAATCGGCGGGTTTCTTCGGTCAATTTCATTTCTGAACTAAGATCTCGAAACATCAAGAGAAATCCGGAAGCCTCCACGTCATCCACAACAAGGCCTTTCAATTCCACCCAACAAAATGTCCCCTGCCGACTTCGCAAACGAGTCCGTGGAACCCACAGCATCGTTTTTTCTAGTAGTATTCCTGAAAAAGGGCAGATTTCCGTGCGGTTTTTCTCACAGGGGACCAGACATTCCAAGAGGTCATGACACGAAACATTCGTCGGACAAGCGGCTCCCCATCCTAACAAGCGCGAGCCGGCCAAATTCATATGGGTGAGTTGTCCCTTCCGATCAACAAGACATACTCCGACCATCAGTCCATCCCAAAGAGTCTGAAACAAGAGAGGATTGGCCCACATGAGCTAGGAGAAAATTTCCCGGAGATTTATAGAAGGATCTGCAGAATCAAGCACTTTCGTAATCCTCACTTCATACTTTAATTCTGAATGAGTCGCTAAATTTCTCAACTCGGGTTCCTTGAGAATTTCGCCAGTGCAGGTCCTGATAATTTTAACCTGTGGTCTCACACTCATCTCAGGATGCTGTTTCACCACTACGGCATCCTCACCAGTGGAAAGTTGAACAACTGTGCCCACCGGATACACCCCCAACACACGAATCATGGCTTCGACAAATCGTGTCGGGAACTTCCCCTTTTGTGCTTCTTGGAAAACTCGCCGAATCGCTAAAGCCACAGGAAATGACCCGGAGGCATTTCCCACAGAGAGCAACTCATCAACATAATCAGTGAGCCCCAATAAGGTCCCAGAATCGGTAACCGGTTTTCCCCCTAAAACCGTGGAATACCCTGATCCATCTAGATAAGCATGATGCTCCTGCACAATATGAACGATTTCCGGCGAAAATTGCGATTTTTTATTAATCAGCGCTACTCCCATATCGACATGTTGCTGCAACAACGAATAATCAATCCCAATGCTTCCCCACCGTGCCTGGACGAGGTTGAGAGGAAGCCGCATATAGCCGACATCATGTAACAATGCCGCGACGGCGATCTCTTCAAGTTGTTTCACATTCCACTTGAGTTGGAGGCCAACCAGAATCGACAACAAGGCGGTATCAACGACATGCGAGTAAAGAGTGGGATCGAACTGCTCAAGATGCTCAATGAGAATGATCTCGGCGACCACAGTAGGGTGAGTTAACGCCTTTTCAACTAATGCCTTGGCCGTCTCCTGCATGTCGGCATGAGGAATCACCTGGCCGGTTTTGACGCCTTCGAACATGTCTTTTAAGGCCGCAATCGTATCCCCACGCAACCGGATTAACTGTTCTTGGTGTTCATCTTCCAGTCGTATTTTTCCCCCTGGGGAGGATGACGTGGGCTCTTGTCCGGAAGAATCATCCTGATCGGGAGGCGCCTCTGCCTCCAGATGACACTCCTGGGTATCCTTAACGGGAAGAGGCTCTGCATCGGGCGACACATCGAGCCCCTTGGCAGTATCAATTTCGACTTCCTGAATGCCGGACTGGAGCAATTTCCGCACATCGTGGGAAGAAAGAAGCCGGCGGTGACGAAAAAACGGGGACTTCCACCAGGAATCGAGGATTCGAACCAAATACATGCCTGCACATATCTGTGAACAGGCAAGACGCTTTCGGGTCGTCATAGATGAGTACGCTCCGCAAGAACGGCTATTGATAGAAATCTAGATTCATGAAGATTCAGGAGCATAAACAGATCTGCCCGCCTCACGCCTACGTCTTCCGCTGCCATTTCCGAGATTTTTTATGGGGAATCCATCTTCGCCTTTTCGGGTTGATCCCCGCTAACCTCCGGCGGGGATTTTGGAAAAAGGTTCGCTTTCGTATCACGCCTTACCCTTACCCCTCATCCCTTGCGTTTCACATTTAATTCAGATTTCCATTGGTGAGGGAGAACCGAGGCCTGGGGGAAAAGGAATATGACGATTACGCCCCTGATGACACAACCGCCATTTGAGGAACCTCACCAATTGTCTGATAAATGGGAATCATTTTGGCGACATTGGCTAAATCCAATACCTGACGAACATACGGCTGCGGGTTCACCAGGCTAAAGAGAATTTTTTTACTTTTGAGAGTTTGATGAGCAATCACCAAAATACCCAAGGCGGAACTGTCCAGAAACGACACCTGTCCAAAATCTAAGACAATCGGCAACTCCTCTTTCATTGCCCCATCCAAACTGTCTTTAAAAATTTTTCTCGCGCCAAAGTCAAACCGTCCCGCCAGATGCAGGACCACGGCTTTTTCACTCTTTTCTTGGGTGACATTCATAAATTCCTCCATGGTATATGCCAGGAAACCTCCCTGACTATCCTGTGATCATCCAACTCATCTTATCGGTGAGGATTCACAAAGAATTAAACATTCCAGCTCTATCCCTTCAACCTCAGATTGCTTCACTTAATAACAACCGAGGAGACTGTGGATGGTGCGAGCGAGTTAACACCATGCCGTCATCTGCACCT
>JACDDF010000151.1 GCA_013817135.1 Nitrospirales bacterium | reverse complement strand
TCCTACCCTGAGAGCATCCGCTTTAAAAAGCTGCACCTGTTGGCGGATAACTCCATTTGGCTTCAGCAGCTCATGTTTTTGAAACCGGCCATTTTGGAAGCGATTCACTCGATGATGCCGGAACTGGCCTTAACCGAGGTCGTCTTACGTATCGGCTCCATTCCACAAGCCCCCCCTCAACCAGATCCGATACCCCAAGCGCCTCCTCAGTTCGTCGGTGAATCATCGCCATTTGCCACCGGCTTAGCCAAACGCCTGAGTGATCCCGACCTTCAAGTCCTTCTTTCTCAGACTATCACTAAAGCCCTGGCTGAACCACCGCCCTCCACTACGGAGCCGGCGAAGAAGCCTGAGGTTTAGAGCTCGCCTTCTCCCACGATTCTTGAAAAACCCACTGCATCGTAAGTGTTCGATCCGTTGAACCGCTCCGGTTCCAGGGACCGATCCATCCCGCCTGACCTTCGGCATCGGCACGATAGCCTGCTCGAACGGCCTCTTCAAATTTTTCCCCAAAGGTCTTTTCCGAAGCGTCATCTGCCTCATTGGCAACATACCGATGAAGGTTATCCGGTTCCGTCCAGAATGGATCCGAAAAAATGATGACTTGTAGCGTTTGGTATCGTCCGCGAGGATCGTCCGAAGTGGTTGGGCGGATTTTCATGTTCGCGAAATCACGGGTGGCCCGGCCGACATCGCCAAACCGCATAATCAGGGTTTTTATTTCGGGATCACTGGTATAGGAAGGGACGTGGACGGCCACCAACGACCCCTCCTGGGCACCGATACTATAGGGCGGGATGGTGCGATCTGGCCTTGAGAGGAACATACCGAAGGAGATGACACATACTCCTCCGATCAAAATGCCCAATCCCATTATGACGATGGGGTCTAACTTTTTGCGTCTTGCTGGTTGCTCAGGGGCTTTGTGAGGGAAATCCAACCCTACGACCTTCCCACATGCAATCTCTTTTTCCTGCTTCCTCCCGTTTTCCAGGTGAGGTGTCGGTAGGGGAGAGATGGGAGAGGAACGAGCAGGTGAACGGCAGTTTGACCTACCATCCCTTGCACGGCCTCACCGTATCTTGCGTCCCTCCTTACCAAGGATGGGGATTGCCGTATTGTTGATGACCGTTCATTTACTCTGGTCATCTCGGAACACACCAACGTCTTCGGTTTGCTGTTTGGAGAGGGTCGCGTGAACTTATTCCGTTGAGGAGGCCGGTTCGTCCGGCATCTCGCCATTGAGTTCATCGGGTTCCGTTAGATCGCCTTCATCTGTCTCGGCGAGTTTAGCTACACCGACCACTCGATCGTCATCGGGCAAGTGGATCAGCCGAACCCCCTGGGCATTGCGTCCAATTTCCCGGATATCGCCCATGCGGGTGCGAAGGATCATGCCCTCTGCGGACATGAGCATGATTTCATCGGATTCCCAGACTTGATGGAACGAGATGGCCGGCCCGTTTTTCTCTGTGACTTTGACGCTGATGACGCCCTTGCCCGCCCGAGATTGGAGCCGATATTCCTCGACCTGTGTCCGCTTCCCATATCCGCGTTCAGTAACGGTCAGAATTGAGGATTGCGTTTCACTGGTAATCGTGACCATCCCGATGACCTCATTGGTCTTCGCCAACGTGATGCCCCTGACTCCACGGGCCGTTCGTCCCACCGGACGGACATCTTCCTCACGAAAACGAATGACAATACCCATTCGGGTGCCCAGAAGAATTTCCCTCGTGCCGTCCGTGATATCGACGCCGATGAGCCGGTCACCCTCCTCCAGCGTCAACGCAATAATCCCGCCTTGCCGTGGATGGCTGAATGCGGCCAGATCTGTTTTTTTGATATAGCCTTTTTGCGTGGCCATCACGACATACTGGTCTTCGGCAAACACCCGGACCGGCAGGGTCGCGGTGACCCGCTCCCCCTGGCTGATGGTCAACAAATTTACAATGGCTTTCCCTTTGCTAGACCGCCCGACATCCGGCAATTGATACACTTTGAGCCAGTAGACCCGGCCGGCATCGGTAAAGAACAACAGATAATCATGGGTTGAGGCCGTAAAGATTTGTTCGACGAAGTCCTCTTCTTTGACCCCCATGCCGACTTTCCCTTTTCCGCCACGGCGTTGGGCCCGATAGATGGAAACGGCATTTCGCTTAATATACCCGGCATGCGTAATGGTGACGACGACTTCTTCCTCGGCGATCAGATCTTCCATTTGTAACTCGGCTTCGGCCGGGAGGATCTGCGTTCTTCGCTCATCGGAATATCGCTCTTTGATTTCTATTAATTCCTGTTTCACGATCTGTTGCACCATCGCATCAGACGCTAATATGGTGCGCAAATGGGCAATGCGGGAGACCAGTTCGTTATATTCCTGGGTAAGCTTGTCCTGTTCCAGTTGGGTCAGGCGCTGCAACCGCATTTCCAGAATGGCGGTGGCTTGCACCTCGCTCATGGCAAACTGGCTCACCAACCCCTGGCGAGCGGTTTCCGGAGAAGACGCTCCACGAATGAGGGCAATGACCTCATCCAGGGATTCTAAGGCACGTCTTAAGCCCTCTAAGATGTGGGCCCGCTCTTCAGCTTTGCGAAGGTCGTACGCAGTCCGGCGAATCACCACTTCTTTGCGATGTTCAAGAAACGCGGCCAAAATCTGTTTGAGGGTTAACACCTCAGGACGGTTCCCCACCAAGGCCAACATGATGACCCCGAAGGTGGTTTGCATCTGGGTGTGTTTATATAATTGATTCAGTAAGACCCCCGCGTTTTCATTTCTCTTGAGTTCGATCACCACGCGGAGTCCATCCCGGTCAGATTCGTCGCGAAGATCGGAAATCCCTTCCACCCGTTTTTCGTGGATGAGTTCGGCGATCTTTTCTATTAGTTTGGCTTTGTTCACCTGGTAGGGCAGTTCCGTCACGATGATGCGCGCCCGGTCGGTGCGTTCATCGACCTCTATGTCCGCCTTCGCCCGAAGAGACAGGAGACCACGTCCCGTTTCATAGGCGTCTTTGATCCCTTGCGTGCCATAGATAAATCCGGCGGTGGGAAAATCCGGCCCGGGAATAAATTCCATGAGCTCGGAAATGGTCACCTCTGGCCGTTCTATAAGGGCAATCAGCGCGGCGACGACTTCGCCCAGATTATGCGTAGGAATATTGGTGGCATACCCGACCGCGATTCCTCCTGCTCCATTCACTAACAAATTCGGAATACGAGCCGGCAACACGACGGGCTCTTGGGACGACTCATCATACGTCGGAGTAAAGTTGACGGTCTCCCGGTCAATATCAACCAGCATTTCCTCGGCCAGCTTGGTTAAGCGGGCTTCGGTGTAGCGCATGGCTGCAGGCGGATCGCCATCGACCGACCCATAGTTTCCCTGGCCATCCACGAGGGGATACCGCATATTGAAATCCTGGGCCATGCGGACCAACGTGTCGTAAATGGCTGAATCACCATGCGGGTGATAGTTACCCATGATTTCGCCGACAATTTTTGCGGATTTCCGGTAGGGCTTCCCAGCAGCCAGACCCATTTCATTCATGCCATACAGGATGCGCCGATGAACCGGCTTAAGTCCGTCTCGCACGTCCGGCAATGCCCGTCCGACAATGACGCTCATGGCGTAGTCCAAATAGGACAAACGCATTTCATCTTCAATGGCGACTTGCGTCAGACGTGGTTCAACCGGCATATGTCACTCCTCGAAAGAGATCATCGCACTTCATGTTCTGCACATTCACGGAACTTGGTTCGGCCCATCGCTCACCGCACGCAGGCCCAAGCCGACGAACCGACATTCGGCTCAGCATAGGGGTAAGCAAACGAAGGCACCTGCTAGACATCTAAATTTCGAACTTCCAGGGCATGTTTTTGAATGAAATTCCGGCGGGGCTCGACCTCATCACCCATCAAAATGGTAAAGATTTCATCCACTCCTGTGGTATCTTCTAATGTCACCTGCAGGAGACTGCGGGTTTCCGGATTCATTGTGGTGTCCCACAGTTGTGTCGGATTCATCTCGCCCAAACCCTTGTACCGCTGAATGGACATGCCCTTTTTCCCGGTTTCTAAAAACTCTGTCACGAGACCCTGACTGGTGGAAAATTCCGATTCCGTGTCTTTGCGTTTTAACCGGTAGGGTGGTCGTCCCAACCCCAACGCCGAAGGAGAGATCTTTTGTAATTCCCTGAAATCTGCAGATCCCACCATGTCGTGAGTCAGGTTCAAAAATTTCTGACTGCCATTCCCTGCCACCCGACATAGGATGCGGTGGGCCTGATGCTCTTCATCGGTCTGAATCGTCAGATCCACGGTGCCTTCCGGGAACGCCAGGCGAAGCCGACGGGTGGCCTCCTCAATCAATACTTCCAATTCGCCACGGTTTTTTAACAGATCTTTCGTTAATTGCGGAAAATCCACCAACACCCGGAGCAGCGCCGGTTCTATTTGCTTTTGACCCTGACGGGTTAAGAGCCCCTCAAAGGCCACCAGCTTATCTAAAATCGGGATGAGTTCATCTCTGGTCACAAATTCGTTTTGTTCCGGAAGAAAGAGTTGCGTATCCTCCACGGCGAGATTGGACAGATACGTATTCATCGCCGCTTCGTCTTTGAGATACTTTTCTCCTTTCCCTTTTTTGACCTTAAACAAGGGAGGCTGGGCAATGTAGATATAGCCTCGCTCGATGAGTTCCGGCATTTGCCGGAAAAAGAAGGTCAGGAGCAGGGTCCGGATATGGCTGCCATCAACATCCGCATCGGTCATGATAATGATTTTGTGGTAGCGGGCTCGATTAATATCAAAGGAGTCTTTATCTTCCTTCCCCTTTTCAACATCCTCTCTAGGCCGACCGATTCCGGTTCCAATCGCCATGATGAGTGTACGGATTTCCTCACTGGCGAGCATTTTATCAAATCGAGCCTTTTCGACATTCAGGATCTTCCCCTTGAGTGGAAGGATTGCTTGTGAGCGTCGATCACGCCCCTGTTTCGCGGACCCGCCTGCCGAATCACCCTCTACGAGATACAGTTCACTGAATTGCGGATCTTTTTCTGAGCAGTCGGCCAATTTTCCTGGAAGTGACCCGCCATCCAACGCGCCTTTTCTGCGAATCAGCTCTTTGGCTTTTCTTGCGGCTTCCCTGGCCCTCGCCGCATCCACGGACTTTCCAACAATTTTTTTGGCGACGCCTGGATTTTCTTCAAGGTACGATCCCAAGGCTTCATTGACGGCCGACTCCACAATGCCCTTGACCTCACTATTGCCTAATTTGGCTTTGGTCTGGCCCTCAAATTGCGGATTGCGGATTTTCACACTCACCACGGCGGTCAAGCCTTCCCTCACATCTTCTCCGCTGAGCGATTCCGAATCTTTTTTAAACAAATCATTGGCGGTCGCGTAACTATTGATGGTGCGCGTCAAGGCGGACTTAAATCCGATGAGATGCGTGCCGCCCTCACGGGTATTAATATTATTGGCAAAGGAATACAAATTTTCCGAATACCCTTCGTTATATTGAAGGGCCAACTGGAGAACCATTTCCGGTTTTTCCACTTCCACGACAATGGGAGGATGTATGGGAGATTTGGCTTCATTCAGGTGTTCGACGAAGGAGACGATTCCTCCTATGTAACAAAACACCTGCTCTTTTTCTTTTCCCGCCCGGTCATCCTTTAAACAGATCTCCAACCCCTTATTAAGAAAGGCCAATTCACGAAGTCGTTGCGCCAACACATCAAAACTGAAGTCGACGGTTTCAAAAATGAGGGGATCCGGTCTAAACACCACTTTCGTTCCGCGTTTTTTGGTGATCCCCGCGACCGTTAATGGGGTCTGGGGCTTCCCACGATGATACCGTTGTTCGAATACTTCCCCATTTTGCCAAATTTCCAATTCCAGCCATTCGGAGAGAGCATTCACGACGGATATCCCTACACCATGCAACCCTCCCGACACCTTATAGGCACCCTCCTCAAACTTTCCGCCGGCATGGAGGACTGTTAATGCGACTTCGGCGGCCGATTTTTTCTGGGTGGAATGCATGCCGGTGGGAATCCCTCTTCCATTATCCGAGACCAGGACACTACCATCTACCTGGAGTACGACCTGTATTTCATTTCCATAGCCGGCCATGTGTTCGTCCACACTGTTGTCGACAACCTCATAGACCATATGGTGCAGGCCATCGACCCCCGTGCTGCCGATATACATGGCGGGTCGTTTTTG
>JACDDF010000150.1 GCA_013817135.1 Nitrospirales bacterium | reverse complement strand
CCGCTACTGGCTCCTGCCCTTCAAAGTAATACCTTAACGGCGTTTTTTCTGCCGGAAGGGTGTACCTATCAAAGGCTGCATGATGAGTTAAAGCAAGCCGGGTACGTAATCTATGCCGGACAAGGGCAATTGGAAGAGAAAGTTTTTCGGGTCGCCAATATTGGTGCTCTGACCAATCAGAATATTGAGGCGTTTCTCTCCGCCTTTAATGGCGTAGTTTCGGGGGCCAGAGCGTGAAGGCGATTATCTTTGCGGCTGGCGTCGGCAAGCGATTGCAAGGTGTCACCCAGGGTCGACCGAAATGCCTGGTGGATATTGGCGGGAGGACCTTACTGTCCCGGCATGTGGAGTACCTGGGGCGATTGGGTGTGTGTCAGGTGGTATTGGTCGTGGGATACGCTCAAGACCATATTCGAAAGGCCATGGCTGCCGACCCATTTGCTCAAGAGGTCCGATGGGTGGTGAATGAACAGTTTACTCGTGGAAGCATGACGTCACTGTGGGCGGCACGGTCTGAAATGGACGATGATATGGTGCTCATGGATGCCGATGTTCTCTATGCCCCATCGATTCTGGCTCGATTGGTTCATTCTTCCTTCCCGACGGCCTTGTTAATGGATGAGACGGTAAAGCAGGAATCGGAAGAATGTATGATTGCCGCGAAGACTGGTCGAGTCCTCACCTTAAGTAAAACCCTGCCATCCGCCTATGATGAGGCCGGCGAAGGGGTCGGATTTCTCAAAGTCCAACAACAGGATATTCCAGCATTGTTGCAATCGGTCCGGGCTTATGTTGAGGCCGGAGCGCTTGATATGGAATATGAGGACGCGCTAAAAGGATTTTTTGAGAAAGTGCCGGTGGGTTACGAAAAAATCGGGGGTCTTCCGTGGATAGAAATAGATTTTCCTGAAGATATAGACCGAGCTGCATCGGAGATCTTGCCTGCCGTGATAAAGTTAGAGGAGAATACCAGGGCCACCACAATGACACCGTAGGAATGAGTGTATGGACGGAACACTTAAACAAGAAGCCACTCACGCGGTTGATACGGCAATTTTATTGACGTCGGTCGGCGTCTTTGATTCTGGATGTGCCGGGACTGGTGACACGGTTCCTAGTCCCTTGACTCGTGTCGGCGGCATGACGCTGTTTCAACGGGCGGTGTTCACGTTGCAGCGAGGAGGGATTTCTCAAATATGGGTGTTGGTTGGGCCTGAAGAACAAGCTCTTCGTCAATTACTTCGTGAAGATAACCGGATACAGGCCGCCGTTCGTTGGCTTCCTGTCAGGGAATTTCCTCCACATGACCCTCAGACTTGGGAAGCGCTTACGGAGGAAATCAATGGAGCCTGTATGATCGTGGGTTGCCATACAGTGTACTCTCCGACATTGATCCAACGCTTGCGAGCTGAAGGATCTCAAGGGAAGGCGGTCGTGGTCGTTGGTCATCCTGAGGAGGGGCATCACCGAGGAAATCCCGGTGTGGCGTTCCGGCCTGAGGGACTTGAAGGACGATCAACTTCAACTGTGGTCTTCCATGACCAGGCGGTATCCCAGACCTCACAGTCCAAAACCGGCAGTCAGGCTCCCGAGCGAAGCCGGTTGCCGCTGGTTGGAGATCTTCTGGTTCTTCCCGCCAGGCTCTTGGGTATTTCAGGCGTATTGCATGCAAATGGCACCAATCCACTCCGGTTGGCCCTGGAGCAAGCGGCCGTGGAAGGGACGATTCTAACCATTGGCGGAGCTTCTCATTGGTTCAGGGATGTCCGTGGTCCCAAGGGGCCCCAACTCGCTGAACGGACGCTGTTGGAGGCACTCCAGACACTTAAAGGCGGCTTGGATGGTTTGGTGGATCGATATGTGAATCGTAAATGTTCCGGTCTGCTCACTCATGGGTTTTTGCGGTTGGGATGGTCACCGAACACGATTACGATGCTGTCCATGGTCGTGGGGCTCGTGGCTGCTGTGCTCTTTGTGCCTGGGTCCTGGAAACTCGCCATTCTCGGGGGACTGATCCTGCAATTGTCTGTGATCATTGATTGCTGCGATGGAGAGGTCGCCCGGCTGACGTTTTCAGAGTCCAAGTTTGGCCAAGAACTCGATATTTGGGCAGATAATGTCGTGCACATCGTGTTGTTTGCTGCCATCGCCTGCGGGGCGTTTCTCCATGGGCCTTGGGAGCATACGCACCTTCCTCTTCTGCTTGGGGCCTCAGCAGTCTTAGCCAATGTCGTGTCGTTGCTGTTAGTCAATCATGCCAGGCAATTGCGATCCCGTCCTCGGGAGCTTCGGCAATTCACTGAACAAGAACGGGCCAATATTGAATTTTTGTTGGGCAAGGTTGCCAATAGAGATTTTTCGATCATCGTGTTGCTGAGTGCTGGTTTTGGTCTCCTGCACTGGTTTTTGGCCCTGGCCGCGATTGGCTCGTGGCTCTTTGTCATGTCGATGGCCTGGATGCTTCGCCGTAGTCTCACCCCTCGTGCTTAAACTGCTTTTCCTGGTCATTGGCCTTGCGGCCCTGGTCGGGATTGTTCTCCACATCGGTCTCGAACCGATTCAGCACACCGTTTCTCAATTAGGTCTTCTACATCTCGGGCTCATCCTCCTTCCCATGATTCTCGTCTATGGGTTAGAAGCTTGGGGATGGCATTTCACTCTGGGTTTCCATGCTCGAAAGGTCGGGTTCATGCGGTTATTTGCCATTAGGATGGCTGGCGAAACCCTGAATGTCACGACTCCCACGGCCTATGTCGGTGGGGAGCCTCTGAAGGCCTATCTCCTGAAACGATACGGGGTGCCAATGGTGGATGGGTTGGCGTCCGTGATTACGGCGAAGACCACCATGACCTTCGCCCAAGTGCTTTTTATCTTGTTGGGATTGGCGTTGGCTTTTTGGATACTTGGCGATTCGGGTCATTACTGGGTGGCGATGTTGATCAGTGTCGGAGTTTTAGCGTTTGGCGTCTGGCTGTTTGTGCTGCTCCAACGTCACGGTCTCGGTATGGGGTGCTTGAGCCTATTGCGAGCATGCGGTATAAGGGTCCCCTTTCTTGAAAAGCGGGAACCCCAACTACAGGAGCTGGACGGCACGATCCGGAGATTTTATTCTCAGCACCGGCGCACATTTTATGCGGCGTTGGCCGTATTTTTTTTGGCGTGGATGATGGAAACGCTTGAGGTGTATGCCATTCTCTACTTTCTCGGTGTGAGCATCGATATGTGGGTAGCCATCTCAATTGCGGCGCTCACCGTGCTCATCAAAGGCGGAACATTTTTCATTCCCGGAAGCCTGGGTGCGCAAGAAGGGGGATACACCTTACTATTGATGACTTTTGGCTATTCGGAAGTGACGGGAATCACTTTTGCTCTTATTCGACGATTGCGAGAAATTCTCTGGATTGTCTTTGGTCTTGTGTGCCTGATGTTCCTGAAAGGCCAGGACGGTGGATCGGACCAGATACATTTGATGGAACGGTAGGGGACAAATAGGGTAATTCTGTGAAAATATTCGGTGACTTGAACTCTTCGGGTCTATTGTGAATAATCGGACCCTCACGGATTTTCAGCCTAGAAAGGATTAGGGAACGATGGATATTGAACTGGGAACGAATAACCTCAGGAATACCGATGGCGTCTTTATCGCTCACGGCAAAGAACAGCTTCGTATTGAGTGGTTGGAAGAGGAGAAAAAACTGGCATTGAGTATGGGTGTGTTTATGCCCACGGGAACGGAAGTGGCCAAGCTGCAACGCAATGCCTGGGAACACAACCCTGGCGATCGATTTGTCCTCACTGAGTTACCGGATACAGTCAAGGTCGAAGATACGACCCTGAAAACCCTCGTCATGGAAATACACAAAAAGCCTCACGAAGCAGTGGCCATCTCCGCGGCAAAATTTTATACCTCGAAAGGCACCTTGTCTGAAATCTCCTTAGAATGGTGGCGGGTTGGTAATAAAATGGAGCTGACCGGCATTGATATGGACCTCGAAGGGGGCAGTGTCGAACTCCCCGAATAACTCTCCCTCGGCCATTTCTCTGCTTTTTAAATGGTGCCGAGATATTTCCCAGTGTTGTGATGCTCTCTGGCGTCTTTCTTGAAGTTCGCCAGTGATGGATGACTTCCATTCATGGCCCTCGTGTTGAAGGGCCAATTTCCCTACCTCTTCTTGTTCATTATAGTAATTTGAATAAATAATTATCTGTAGTATATTGTATGGATGAGCTATTCATATGATTTACGAAAGTGTGTCGAAGCCTATGTTTTAGGAGGCGGCAAGAAGACGGAAGCCGCTCAGCTCTTTCGCGTACATGTTCAAACCATCCATAACTGGATGCGGATGAAAGGGGGAGTATGTTCAGCTGGCAAACCGGGGCCAAAGACCGGACGAACAGTAAAGCACGAGGCGTTGAAAAAAGCCATTGAAGTGCGCCCTGATGCCCGCCTGAAAGGGCTGGCAGAAGGCTTTCATGTTCACCCGTCCACGATTTTCTATGCGTGCAAAAAATGGGGCATCACCCGTAAAAAAGACCTGGGGGTACAAAGAGCGCGACCCGATGAAACGCAAGGCCTATTTGCGGCTTCGTGAACGCTATGTCAGACGGAATAAAACCTTTGTCTATGTTGATGAAAGCGGCTTTGAGCCGGAAGTAGTACGGCGTTACGGTCGGGCGCCGCGGGGGCAGGAAGTCTATGGATTGCGTCCGGGGCATTCCCGCCCGCGCACCTGTTTCTTAGCTGCCCAAATAGATGGGGCCATGCAGGCCACACAGTTGTGGGAAGGGACGTGTAACACGCTTATTTTCAATCAATGGCTGGAAGAGTTACTCTGTCCTGTCCTGCATGACAATCATGTTGTGGTGATGGATAATGCGGCGTTTCATACATCCAACAAAACCAAAGAGTTGATTGAACAAGCCGGCGCCACGCTTTTATTTCTACCGCCGTATTCGCCCGATTTTAATCCCATAGAACAAGATTTTGCCGCCATCAAAAAAACAAGAGAATTTCATGAACATGAAACAATCGACACCATCATTAAAAACTATAACTAATTGTTCAAAAAACTATAGTAATGCGGAAACCGTCGCAATGAATCTGGATCCCAGATCAATTGCGCACATATTTCTTACTTTTTTGTGGTTGACCAAAGATTTCAGCAAGAGTAAGACAGGCGGGTTTTTGCGGGGTCGTAGCGAATCTGCCGTGGATATTCTGAAGGCCATCGAGAATGGCCATGCAAAAACGTGAAGCTACTTCACTGCCGTTTTGGCGCGTGCCATCATGCGACAAAAGGAGCAGATCCCTGCAGTCGTCGGTTGTGTGCAAACGGTACAGGGCTGCAACGTGGTTTGGTCGATTTCGCTCATGGATGGAGCGACAGAAGACGATTTTTCCTGTCTATCAAGGAACCCCCAATAAAACCGTTGCTTGGTTCCCGGGGATTCTGCTTCCAAGCGATTAAGCGCGTCTTTATACACTAACATCTTCGCGCCTTTGGCCATCGGGCATTCTTCGACCAAATAGTCAATCCGGTTGACCACGGCATAGGCGGCAATTTCCCGTTCGGTCATGCGGTAGAGCGGTTTCACTTTTTTGGCAAAACCTTCGACGGATGCGGGAAGACTTGGCGACTGTTTCTGCAAATATTCCTCCTGCCACTGCAGGACATTGCCCAGAAGTCTTGCAGCCTCATCATCTAAATTATGGCCCGTTGCCATCACGTCGTAATGGTTTTGCCAGGCCACCCGATTAAACTGATACCGTTTAATGGTGCCACAGGCTGAGCAGGTAGGGCGCTTGATCATATTGGCTAATTCTTTGATTCCCGCTCCTGCATCTTCTTCCACGGTATGAATCGTGAGTTGGGACCCGCAGGGTTCAGCCACTACTTTGGCAAACTGTTCGACTTTTTCTTTTGATCGGCTGGAATAACCGGGAATGCCTAAATCCACATACAGGGCATCGATCCGATAGCCTAATTTCAGGAGAATTTCCCAAAGGGTCAGGCTGTCTTTCCCTCCGGATACGGCAACCAGAATGCGATCTTCAGGGGAAAACATCCGTTGAGCCTTAATGGCTCGTTGCACCTGGGTTCGCACAAATTCAGTGAGACAATCCCCACAAAAGGCCGTATTGTGCCTTGGCAGTCCCAGTACCGCCCGTTTTGGACATTTTCGGCAGCGCATGAGTTTACCCTCCGGATATAACCGGGCGGATTTCAATGCTATCCCCATCCGCCACGGT
>JACDDF010000149.1 GCA_013817135.1 Nitrospirales bacterium | reverse complement strand
CGATACGTCTGATAATAAAGGGAGAGGTCCACAAGGCCTCTCCCTTTTTTTATTCCATTCCAGGATTTCAGATGGTCATCCTGAGGATCTCACCATGATGACGGCAGCCAAAAGTACTCCCAACCCTAACAACAGGGTAAGTCGGCCAAGAAGAGGCGCGAATCGGAGAAGGAGGCCTTCTCCAATTGACAATTCAGAAGCGGCCTTGCTCTTCAGGGTACGCACTTTAGGTCCGATTATCCGATCGTGCCCCAAGGACACGACGACTAGCAAGAACACCAGTGCCAATTTCGTAAGGACGACAGGCGGCCAAGTGCCAATGGAAACCCAGGAATTGATGACATTCCCGAGAAGGATCGACCCCGTCACCACCAAAATGATTAGGGCACTCCATACGAGCGTTCTAAACCGACGAGCAAGATTTACAAATCCGCGTTGAGCGGAAAGAGGGTCGGAGTCCTGTTTCAGGAGGGGCACTGCGACAAGGGAGAGGAACAGCATCCCTCCAACCCAGAAGGTTGCTGCGATCAGATGGGTCCAGACCAGAATAATGTATAAGAAATTCACTTCCTGGATTATGACAGGGGGAACCGGCATTCATTGGCCTGGGATTTGAGCCAAGGCCTCTGGCTCACCTGTATGGCGAATAATTTATTGAGGACCATGTCAAAATATCATTTGGAAGGAGCGAAGAAGATGAGTGCTTCATCCCTTCATAGAGAGGGTTTTAAAAAGGCACATTTATCGCAATGCAGTCTGAATGGCCTGATACAGGGATTCAGCCGCCGACTCCTTCGTGACATAGGCCCTTCCGCCTGCTTCCAGGAGCGCCGGTTCCACCTGACTGGCTTGATGAACTGACAGCCCAATCACAATAATCTTTGGAAACCGAGCTGTAATTCGTCTCGTGGCTTCAATGCCATCCAATTTCGGCATGTTAATATCCATGATCACGACATCAGGCTCAAGCTGAACGGCCTGAGCCACGGCCTCTTCCCCATTTGCCGCTTCGGCCACGATCTGAATATCCGGATAGGTTTCCAGTACACCTCGTAAACCTTCTCGCACCATCGCGTGATCTTCGACCAGTAACACGCGCACCAGGCCGACGCCTTTGGTAGAAATTACCCCTGTGGTCGTCCCGATTGAGGGGTGCCCATAGGAACTCCGTGTCTCTGGCACAGGAACAGGATCGAGGGGAAGTAAAAGACTTGCCCGTGTCCCATGATTGAGGGACGAATGGAATTCAAATCTTCCACCCAGAGCCTCCATCCGTTCACGAATGCTGAATAGGCCGAATTTCTCCAAATTATGCGGGGGCAATTTGATAGTCGAAAGAGCTGCAGGATCACATCCTTTCCCTCCATCGACAACTTCGAGGTGGAGCAAATCCTCATGAAGACGAAGAAAAATTTCCGCGTGATCGGTCTGGGCATGCTTGACCACATTCATGAGCAGTTCTCGAACGGACTGAAAGAGCAAGCCAACCTGGTTTTCCGAAATCTTCAAATCGATACCATCCGGGATATGCGTTTCCACTATGAGTTTATGGGTGAGAAATTTCTCAGCCAGCCAACGAAGGCCCATGGGTAAGCCGAACTCAAGGATCGGAGGATTGAGGTCGGCCATCAGCGAACGAGTATACAGAATAGATTCATTTAAGACGTCATCCGCTTCTTTCAGTGTCTGTTGGATTTTCGTATGTGCTTCAGCCTCCTGAGTAGCCTGCCCCAATTTGAGCCGGGTCACGATTAGCATCTGCGCCAGATAATCATGGAGTTCTGTGGCAATTTTTTTCCGTACCCGGCATTCTGCCAGGCTCAGGTCGGATGCTAAGGCCCGCAACTTCTGTTGTGATTCCACCAGGTCCCGGGTCCGTTCCTCCACCCGTTGATCTAATTCCTGCTCAACCCGCTTGCGCTCCGTAATATCCCGCGTAAAGCATCGCGTATAACGGAATGTTCCACTTTCCCATCGGACATTTGAATGGATTAACACATCCCTAACAGACCCGTCCTTGCACCGAAGCTGTGACGGGTAGTCGCGCAACGTCTCCCCTCGAAGAAGGCGTTGCAAAATATCATCAATAACGGGCTGGTTCACATGAAATTCCGAAATACTATGCCCGAAATATTCGTGTGCCTCATAACCAAGCAGTGCCAGTTCGGCTTTATTTGCCCACAGAATCTTCCCATCCTTCCCGACCTGGTGCACACACTCCACGGCATTTTCGAGAAAATCAGCAAGTTCTTCATCCCGTTGCAGAAGGGCATGCTGGAGTTCCTTCCGCCGCGCCACCTCACCTTCTAGCGCAACAGATTTTTGTTGCAACGTGGCCAGCGTCGTCGCATCATGCGCGTGGTCCCCGGGCGCGGGAACCACCGAATTCTCAGCCGGCTTGACAACCGAATGGGTACTGCAAATCTTCTGAAAGGCCTGGGTATGGGTATGACTGGAAAAACCCCGAATGGGATAGGCACATAAGAGCGAAAACGTATGATGGGCCGCCAACTGATTCCAAAGGGATTCCAATTGCAATGCGGCCTCGGCTTGATCCCTTTCCCAAAGGATCGCCACCATTTCACCAAAGACCCGGACACGTCCATTCCCCTTTTCGGAGGCTTGCCGAAGCAGCTGACCTATGACGGCATGAAACTTTTCAGAATCCGGCCACCCATTGACCATAAATTGCGACAACGTATCACTGGCATCAAACTCCATGTACCGGTCCATCGCTCGATGGCCATTAAGACGAGGCAAAAGGGACTCCCGATGGAGTGGAGTAGTAAGGAGCAACACGGATTCTCCCAAAGCCAAACCCTCTTCAACATGACGTCCCAGTTTTTCTATGAGAAAGGAATCATGATCGTAGAACTGTACCTCATGATGGTTTTCAGTAATGATGTGGGGACTCGTGGAATACATGGGACTCCTCCCAATAAGTGAACTTACTTTTTCGATTCGCAAAAATCACAGGAAGTGATTATCATAGAAAAAAGTATAGCGTATTGCAAAAGGATAAGTGATATTTTGTAGCCAACCAGGACAGGACAGGACAGGATGTTTTCGAATAAATTGGAGCGGATTTGTCCAATCGATAATTCAGAGGAACCTTGTGTCTAGAATTCCCATCTTTGGTTCTGATGACCCGTCAGGACAATTAAAGACAGCGCGTGCCATCCCCTTCGAACTCGCACACAAAACCGACATGTCCTGATGGAGGAAGGCGGCGATGTCCAAGTTGTTATTTTTAAAGGATAAATACCCAAAAACATTACTTATACCGGAAGGATTCAAGGGTCTTTTCTCGGTCCAATTCACACTTGGCCACTGTCGCCTGATTCACAACCGCATCTCCGACGATCCCGATGCAAATTTCAGTGAAACTTAAAACGCGGTGCCGAAATTATTCGTCGTATCCGTTTGGCCAGTGGAAAGGTGAAACCGACCGTCCGGTTGTTCTTGAAAGGCCTGTTTCTCTAGAAGTTGGCCTGCATCCAAAATGCCGCCCAACCGCTGCTGTCCCTTGCGATTGAGCCGGGTGAGTTTCACCCTCCCCCTGACAGAGAATATTCAGGCCCAGGGCCACATGCCGTTCATAAAAAACATATTGGCCCCCCTGATACAGGGCCCTGCGTTTAATGAGCCCGAAGGGTTCTTCCACCGAAGTCACGAGTTGGCAGATATCGGATAATTCTCGATTGGGGCAGTACTTCCACTCAGGAATGACTGGAGAAGGGGGATGCTTTCATCGCTCACTCCGGTACGTTCCGAACCATGGGACTATACCCGATTCTTGAAATTCAACTATCCCCCTTGCTCAGCAGACCGGATTCTTTCTGGAGTACGAGTGTCCAACCCATCTCTTATGAGTAGAATTTATCCCCGTATTCATCTGCAATGGTTTCAAATTACTTCCAGGGTCTTTATAATCTCAGCACTTTCTTCATGAAAATTGTCTTTTTCCATGACCAATTTGCCTCAAGCAAAGCCTCCTCTTCTGTTTTCTCTGGCATACAAACGAGCGGACTCCGACCTGAAATTTTGCCAACGAGATGACTTCCTGGCGGGCCGGCTCTAACGGGAGTGGTTTAAGCCGGAACTGATCCAACAGGACGGGGGTATCGATTCCACCATTGTGGTGTTTGGCAGTGCCCGCCTTCTGGAATCGGCGGACGCTAAAGCCAAGCTTTTGCTCGCAGAAGAAGTCATTGCGGCCTCAGCACAGGATCCTGAAAAAAAACGGGCCGTGACCATTGCCATCATGAAATCCGGAGGGACCAAATGTTCCAATTGAGTCAGCCTCCCGTTCATCACACCGCAAGCGCCACCTGCACCCATGATTGAACCAGATAACTTTCACATACAAGACGGGAGATGCATCGTCGTCTTTGCCTATGACGTAGGCGCGTCAATTCAAATTGACGAAGCGGAACAGCGGATTACCGCGACAAAAGAACGAGGGCGAATCAAACGGAAACGGCCGGCACCGGAATATTTTGATTATCACCCCCCGCCGCTCCGTATTACGCAAGAGCTGGAACCCATCAGCCTTGGAGCACATCACACGCTTCGCAACGTCGACACCGTACTCTATGACTTCGGTGCGCTCATGGTGACCTACCAGATTCCACTGGCCGGACCGTTTGCGTCGTTGCTCCCGTGTGAAGTCCTCTATGAAAATGCTCAACTACTCGAAGGCACATTCCTGCATATCCAATCTCTCCTGAATACGTTGGGTCCGGCAATCGAAAAACCGAATATATCCGAATGGTCGAGGACTATGCGATATTTCATATTTTCTCGACGCAACCCGCGTTGGATCTGTCGCAATTTGTGAAACAACACGGCACGCTTCTGTCTCAAATCCTCCGTTGTGAGGATCAACCATTGTCAGAGCAGGAAATTCGTGATGCCACCACGAGTCACATTGCCTTCGGGACACAGGACCTGACCCTCATTGATTGGAATGCCACGCTCATGATTGGACAGGAAATGGATGACGTGCGGGCGGTCTTAGAATTCGCCAATGTGGAATTAGTCGAGCGCCGATTTCTCGACCACCAATTGGATGAAGCGTTGGATGAGGCCTATGCCGCCCTCACACAGGAAAGCCGGCATGGGTTCCGTTGGCCGGGATCATCGGATGCTAATCTTCGCCGAATCGCAGGCATGCAGGTGGATAGCGCGATTCTCTTTGAACGGGTAACCAACACGCTGAAATTATTCGGCGATCAATACCTAGCCAGAGTCTCGCGACTGGCGTCGCAACGCTTTCATTTGCAAAGTTGGGATACCAGCATTCTCCGCAAGTTGGACACATTGGATAATTTGTACGATAAGATAGCCGGGCAAACCGGCAATCGGCGGATGGAAATTCTCGAATGGATCATCATCATTCTCATTGCGATCTCCATTCTCCTTCCGTTTATCCCGGGGTTCCCCGGATATTAGGCCGCCTCCCTTATCTCATTGTTCCCCGCTCTTGATCACTCCAAACAACTCTCATGGGCGCAACGACACAATTCAACGTTGTCAGATGAAAAAAAGGTACAACACAAACCTGCTGAGAGCGAACTATTGGGACGCCACAACGAAAAACCGGAAGGGGAAAAATTGGAGAGGATGGAGCTTATTCGAGTGAAATACGGTCATCGATATTTCGAATGATCCTGGCGCGACCCTCCGGATCAACCTGCGCTTCAATCCAATCACCTACATGAGCCGGTCGATCAATCCGCGTATTTTCATCAAAAGGCAATCGGGCCTCAATCTGATCGTTGATATGCACGACATAGGCTGCGCCTTCGATCTGAAACACCTGCCCCTCCACTATTCGCAACGGTCCCCTGGAGGACAAGGCTTCTTCTTGAATCTGCCGGTAACCTTTGGTGCCTTCAACAATGCCAAGCCCGATATCCGCCTGACGCCAGTCCACAGGTTCCGGTGTTCCTCCGCAACCCACCAAACCCATGAGAACAAAGGTCATCCCCAACCAACTGGGACACGTGAATGCCATGCACGACCCTCCCTTTTTCCCTTACTCCCTCAGGTGACTGATGAACATCACTCCGATAGTGTATCCTAACACACTCATTCAGGCTGTCCATGAACGAGGATTCATTTCACACCTCCTGCGCCAGACACTTTCCTTCCTCTGGCTCAATCCCTCCATGTTGACGCCAACACGTCTTTCCGTTTCCAGCATGAAAATTGACCTTGCCGGAATATTCTTTTACCCTTGCCGCAGGAATGTTTACAACA
>JACDDF010000148.1 GCA_013817135.1 Nitrospirales bacterium | reverse complement strand
CTATTTGGCCGAGCATGGCTTCCAACCTCCTGGCGGTCAACTGATTGATGCGTCGCTGGTCCCGGTGCCCAAGCAACGGAACGCGCGCGATGAAAACGCGACCCCCAAAGCGGGAGAATGTCCGACAGAGTGGGAGGGCAACCGGCCAAACGACGACAGAAAGCCACCGAGGCTCGCTGGACGGTGAAGCATGGCGCGAATCATTATGGGTCAAAAACCATGTGAACGTGGATAAGCCGCACAAGCTGATTCGGCAGTATACGGTCACCGACGCGGCGGTCTATGACAGTCAGGTGCTGGAGAAAGTCCTGCTGCCCGTCGCGGCCGGACGGAATGTGTGGGCGGATTCCGCCTATCGCTCTGAGGAAATCGAAGCCCGGCTGAAGGCCAGGCACCTGCGATCAAAGATTCATCGGAAAGGGTATCGCCAGACACCCCTCACGGCGCAACAGCAGGCTCACAACCGGTGCCGCTCGCGCATTCGAGCACGCGTCGAACATGTCTTCGGCCATCAGGTCACCGCGATGGGCGGCAAGTTGATTCGAACGGTTGGACTCGTTCGAGCTCGCCTCAAGATTGGGCTGAAGAATCTCACGTATACCTTTCAACGATTTCTGCTCCTCACCGCTCCACCGAGAGACAGGTGGCCTGAGGGAGAGAGAAAAGGTGAAGCACATGCCTAAAAGCCCCACTGGGGCCCACGCATTCTCTGCTTCCAAGGTTTCAAACCGAGTTCGCCGGGTATTCAGACAAAACCAGGAGTTTTTAGAGGTTCCCATAATATGTTTCCCTTAAAAACCTCGGAAATCCTTAGTAGATCTCGCAATGGTGAAGGTTCCCTCAAATAAAAAAGACGAGAGGTTATCTTTTTACCATTCCTCTTCTAGTTTTACTAGTGTGCCTCACGGCCGGATCCTCATTTTTCCCCTCAAGTCGTTACCGTGCTCCGTCGACAATTTTGGGGACAGATGGTCCAGCATCCGCCAGCGGTGAAATACATGCCGAACGCCATCCTTTCTGGCAAGCACTTTCAGAGCAGGTACACTGTAGAATATGAGCCATCTCCATAAAACTGCCAATTATGCTGACCTGCCTTTCCTATTCCCATCATGACAAAGGCTTTCATCGTCTTTCCCATACGTCTTCATCCTCACATGACTCTTGAGCCCTATCAATTACTCAAGAAAGAACTGGGTTTTGCTCATCGGCGATGACAAAAGGCGCTATGACCTGCCGGAGACTAGAGCCGCCAAGTGACTCCTGACTTTCTCGATAATGGCGGTTGCCGAAATTTCTTCATCATCCAGTAATTCCTCCGGCTTACCGCTTTTCGGTCGCTTTCGGACCGCCAGGCAATGCACCTTCGCAGGACTCTCAGCAAGAGCGCTTCGCACAGCTTCACCCAAGCCGCCTTCGGCATAATGATCCTCAACCGTGATAACCAAGCCTGTGGCTTCCGCCGCTGCACGGACCGCAGGGATATCCATCGGCTTGATGGAATACAAGTCGACGACCCGGATGCGCCAGCCCTCCTCCAAGAGAAGGTCATGCGCTTTGAGCGCTTCATGGACCGTTATGCCTGCTCCGATCACCGTCACCTGATCCTCCTCGCTTTGCCGGAGAATTTTGCAACCGCCGATGGTAAATTGTTCCTGATTCTCATAAATCACCGGGGTACTTCCGCGAGTCGTCCGCAGATAGGCGATCCCCTGATGCCTGGCCATCGCCTCCACCAACCGTTCAGTGGACACCGCATCGCACGGATAGAGCACAACGCCATCAAGAATGGTGCGAAACATGGCAATATCTTCCAACCCCATTTGGGATGGCCCATCCTCTCCAATGGACACTCCCGCATGCGAGCCGACGAATTTAATATTCGGATCGGAATAGCGGCCCATGCGGATCTGATCAAAGGCTCTGGCCATAAATGCCGCAAAGGTAGACACGAACGGCAGCTTGCCGCGCAAGGACAGTCCCAACGCCGCTCCGACCATATTTTGTTCGGCAATGAACATTTCAAAAAACCGGTCAGGATATTCATCCCGGAATAATTCGGCTTTCGTCGAATTGCTGACTTCCCCGTCCATCGCGATCAGTTCGGGAAACTGCGGCGCGAGCCTCGTCAGGGCTTTTCCATACGCCATACGTGTTGGCACTTTTTCACCCAATGTATAGTTGAAGGGCTCTGCCTGGCGGGCTTTCGGCTCTTGAGGCTTCTCATCCGTCGGCTTGGCAATCTTCCCACGCACAGAATGATCGACCTCGCCCAGTTCTTTTAGCGCCTGTTGCATTTTTTCATCATCCAGCGCTTTTCCATGCCACCCGTCTTTGTCCGCGAGGAAGGAGATCCCTTTTCCCTTTATGGTTTTTGCGATAATCATGACCGGCCGGGCTGTCGCTGTTGCGGTGGCCTCATACGCCTTTAGCACCTGACCATGATCATGACCATTCTCAACCACTATCGTTTGCCACCCGAAGGCGTCAATTCGCTGCTGGTAGGCGGTTAGATCATGGCCATACATCGTTTCGCCGCGCTGGCCCAGCCGGTTGACATCGAGAATGCCGACGAGATTATTCAACTTGTAATGCGCGGCAAGTTGCAGGGCCTCCCATTGCGATCCCTCGGCCATCTCGCTATCGCCCAGCAAGACAAACGTACGGTATGGAAGGCGATCCAAATATTTGGCATTGAGAGCCATGCCCACGCCGATCGAGAGTCCTTGGCCCAACGACCCTGTGGCCGCTTCGGCAAACCGGAACCGGGAGGTCGCGTGGCCTTCGAGCGGACTGCCGAACTCCCGGTAGGTCATCAACTCCTGTTCCGTAATCTGCCCGGCCGCCGCCCATAGTGTGTAGAGCAGCGGTGAGGCGTGACCTTTGGAAAAGATCAGCCGATCATTATTTGGAAAATCCGGCTTATCGACATCAAAACGGAAATGCCCCTCAAAAAATAAATCCACCATCAGTTCAACTGCCGACAATGAGGAGGTGGGATGTCCCGACCCGGCCTGATGGCTGCTCGTGAGAATCCAATGCCGCATTAAGGTTGAGAGTTGTTGGAGATGGTCTTGATTGGCTGAATGTGTCATAACGTTTTCTCCGGATTGATGAAGTAAATTGTTGAATAACGATATACCGGACTATTAGCTGCACAATATGAAAGATTCACAAAAATTATTTCTTAGCAAGGGTTTCTATTGGCCTTCTCTGTTTTTCATTGGCGGAAACCGTATGGCCGTGACGGATACCGGTTGTCATAAGCCATCCCTGTCACGCCCCGAATTTCTGTAACCGGCCGGCATGGGCCAGAGCCAGCCCCATCAAGTGATGCCCGGGCCGAATACCCAGTGCTCCGTGGAGACAGGCTTCTTCATCAAACCGGTTGACCTTATCCCGTCTAGCCGTTTGCGCATGGATCAAGACCGGCACAGGATGCCAGCTGTGCCGGCCCATGACGGCGGGCGTCGAATGATCGGCCGTCACGACCAGGACATCCGGCTCCGACGCCCTGATCAGTGGAATCAACGCATCCACCTCTTCTATGGCTTTGACCTTGGCATCAAAATCTCCATCTTCCCCGCGGCTATCGGTATGCTTCACGTGAAGAAAATAAAAATCATGCGAATTTTTAACCTCCTGTCGAAGGCATTCGACACGCTGACGAAGTCCGCCTGGCGGTGGTGGAACAGCCAAACCTAACAAGCGGGAAAGTCCGCGATACATGGGATAATCGGCCAGACAGACTCCCTGCAACGCGAAACGTTCTTGTAACGAAGGAAACGCTTGATATTGATCGAATCCACGCAAAAGAATCCCATTGGCCGGCGATTCTTCCTTGAGGACATCGGCCACCTGGTCAAGAAAACGGCGAATGAGTTGAGCGGTTTTCTTGGCAGATGAGGAACGGGGCATCGGATCGCGCGGCGGAACGCCGGTGTGTTGGGGATCGGTATCCTCGACTTTCCTCGAGAGTTCCATTCCCCGGAGTATCAGAACGGCCCGATGTTCACTCACCGTTTCAAAAAAATACTCTCCCTCGAACTCCAGACTGACTTCTTCCCTGATACGCTTCGCTAACGACTTATTCTTCTCCGTCGGAATCCGGCCTGCCCGGCGGTCCGTGACGATCCCCTGCTGATCCAGGGTGGCAAAATTCACTCGTGCCGCGATACCTCCTTCTTGCAGGTCGAAGTCGATCCCCAGCGCGGAGAGAATGCCCCGGCCAATCATGTATCGCAGAGGATCGTAACCAAACAAGGCCAGATGGCCCGGTCCGCTTCCCGGCGTCACACCCGGCCCGACGATCTCTAACAGCCCACAACTTGACTCCCCTGCCAAATCATCCAGATTGGGTGTATTGGCGACCTGTAATTCGGTGCCCCCTCGTTGACGATCCGCCAGCCCTCCGAGCCCGTCGAGAATCAGGTAGACGATCTTGCCTCCATCCGGAGTCACAAGCCTCTGCCAGATTTCAGCAATATCCTGTGGGTGGTCCCTCATTTCCATACATGGTTCTCTATATTTTGCCGTGCAAAGCGCCTCTACCGAAGAATAAGACAGAGTTCTGTTTTTCTTGTATGCTTTTGAGCCGTGATCTATGCTCCTCTCCAGCTACATAACCTTTCCCCTCATTCTCACGCTCTATTTTATTGCGAAAGGAGACGCTGGGCCTCCCGCAAAAGAATCATCACAATAATCTGGGTTAAGCCCATTTTTTCGCGTACATACTTGATCGCCTGGCATTCCTTGGATTAAACCGATCTTACCTTTTACTTTGGCTCCGACAAGAATGACCGCAAACGGCTTTTTCGGTTCTTTCAACAGAGGGGAGAGGGCCTCAACCTCCTTCTTCATGAGAAATCCGATTCCTTTGACGGCAACATGTTTCGGCATCCCCACGATGGAGGCATGGTTGCGGTGCAAGGCACTAAACGCATCATTGATGTAGATGTCAGCCCACGCTGCCTAAGCTTGAGCAAATTCTACATCGTTCGCTTCTTCCTCTTGGTGGAATCGAAGATTTTCCAGCAGCAAGACTTCACCTGAAGACAGTTTTTTCACCTGACCTTCGACTTCTGTTCCCACACAATCCGACGCGAAATTCACATCATGATTGAGAAGACCACTGAGACAATTCCTGACAGGTTCCAGACTCAATGATGAATCAACCTTTCCCTTTGGCCTACCAAGATGTGAGGCCAGAATGATTTTCGCACCTTGCTCCATAGCAAACCGAAAGGTTGGCACCGTCTGACGAATACGTGTGTCGTGACTCACCTGACCATTTTTCCCAATAGGGACGTTAAAGCCGACTCGAAAGAATACCGTTTGGCCTTGTAAGGAAAATTGATTGTTCGCTGTGTTTTTCTTAGTTCCACCCTTCATCTCCGACCGTATGTTTGACTGTTTAATTTTTCATTACCGGCCTGTCAGGCTTAATGTTCGATTGGCCGCGCTGCCGAAATAGAGAATCCACCGCACACCGATATTTTCCTTCTTCGCTCCAATTTCAGAGTCTCACGACTTTTTTTAACATGGATGGAAGAGAATTCAGACTCACTAAAACCCTGGGATCATGTTTTTGCTCCTCCATGACATGAAATGAAGCCTTGTCTTTGGTCAAAAAAGGAGATATTCAAGTAAGACGAGAATCAGAATTTACTTTCGATTCTTCTCTGAAACGGGATTCTTTCTATCGATTCACCTCCGTAAGAGAATCAATCTCCGGACTGACGCTCAGCTCATTATGAGTCAATTCAACTTGCACTGTTTGACTTCCGCAATCCACCTTTAAAATCTCTTCTGTCCCCAGCAAGACTCTTTTCCCTGGCCACCATTTGTATTCTGATGCGATCACCCATCGGATCAGCCATGGCCCATTATTCATTTCAATCATGAAATCCTCCAGACGGACCTTCTTCCCATCTGAGGTCACGAGCGTATATCCCACAACTTCTTTAATACTGCGCAAATGAGGCTTTTGTGCTGTCGGCTTCTGCATGTGACGTTGCGCTTTCATCAGTTCCTTTTCGGCTTCAACCATGACAATGGCCCCCGGTTGCATTCCCGGAAACACAGGAGGAAAACCCTCCGGACCGCCTAGAAAGGGGGGATCATGATGGGCTGTTTGCAGGGGAATGGGTTTTTGTTGTGAAACGGGAGGAACGGTTCCTTTTAATGGACTTTGTTCAATCTGCGCTTTCGTTAACGGGATGGAAATTTCTTTCTCCTCCTGTAAGGGTGCTCCAAGCCCTTCTGCGCCAATCAAAAC
>JACDDF010000147.1 GCA_013817135.1 Nitrospirales bacterium | reverse complement strand
ACGCTGGATGCTCTGACCCAGCTGTATAACCACGGAGCGTTGGATCTTCAATTAGAACGAACGGCCAACGTGAGTTTTTTCTCCGGAACGTCGGCTTGTATTTTGATGGTTGATGTCGATCATTTTAAGCACGTGAATGATACCTATGGCCATCCGGCTGGCGATGTGGTGTTACAGCAGCTGGCGAAACGGTTGGTGTCGACCTTTCCCAGAAAGACTGATTTTATTGCCAGATACGGAGGGGAAGAGTTTTGTGTCTTGCTTCAGGGAGCCGGGGAGGAACTGAGCCAGCGGTTGGGCGAGCGCCTGCTGGAGGCCGTTAGAGGAGAGGAGTTTTCCTACCAAGATATCACCATTCCGGTCACGGCATCGATCGGATTGGCGGAGTTACTCCCTGGTGAAACCGTCCTCTCATGGCTTGAACGTGCAGATCGTGCCTTATATCGGGCAAAGGACAATGGCAGGAATCAATTGTGTCTGGCGACTGAGATGACCGGAATGGGGAAAAAATCCTGAGTAACAGCGGTTGGTGTTGGTTAGCTGAATAACTGGGGATCAGTGGAATTCAGTTGTTCTAAGGCTAACTGATGGATGTGGGCCATGTCTTCGAAGTTCCCAATCCGGCTGTGGAAAAAACTGGCAATTTGTGGAATTCCGGCCATGATATGCCCAAGAATCGGCTCCCAATCTTTCGGTTGCACGGTTAAGCGACCCTGACAGTTCTTACGGGCCGAGGCAATAGCGGCTTCCGTGTCGGGATTGATCCAGATGTCCGCGATGATGCCGGAGAGTGCAACGGTATCCACCAGAGATTGAAAGTCCAGCGGAGTCTCAAATAATTCAGGGGTATGGCTATAGAGAATGGCCACTTGAAACTCCTCAGGAAGTTGCCAATGCTGGGCTAGCCAGGCTCCCACCTGTGAATGATCAACTCCCAAGTGTTCACACTCATACTGTTGTAAAGTGGCATGATTGTCCTGATTGTGATCATGGAGTAAGGCAATTTCTTTTGAAGCCACCTCGTTTAATGCCAATAGTCCGATATCCTGAAGCAGGGCACCAAGAAACATGAGCTCTACGTCTGGAAAGGAGAAGTGTTTTCCAATGGCACGAGCTGCAACACTAGCCAGAATGGATCGCCGCCAAAATTTTAGATGGTCAATCCCGGATGTTGAGACCTCTTTCATGTCTTTAATTAAACGATAAAAGCAAAAAGACAGAGCCAGATTGGCGATCGTTGAAAATCCAAGCAGGGTCACGGCCTGTCCGATGCTGGTCACCTTGTGTCGAGACCCACCGTAATACCCCGAGTTCGCCATAAATAAAATTTGAGCCGCCATTCCTGGATCCTGGCTTATGATCGTGGCCAATTCAGAGGCATCAGTTTCTTCATTTTGGCACATTTTAAGAATGGTCGAGGCCAGGGGAGACAGAATAGGCAAGGATTTACAGCCTTTTATTCTCTCAAAAATCGTGGAACGCTCTTCGTCCTGAACGGGATTTAATGGAAGTGTGAGTTGCATGAAAGAATCCTAGTGAAATGAAGAACGGAAGCCATATTTATCACATCTTTGCTTGCCTCTTGAACGTCTTTGCTTTTTCGGTCAAAACAAGGCAGGGCTTAAGCCGGTTCCTGCGATAAATTCATACGGAAATATGGGTTGATGACGTATCTGTGCTTTTTTATGAGGCATAATTACTGAACTCAAAATTCTGGCCTATATTCCAATCCCAAACGAAAGGTGAAGGGCGGAGCCGGGAATCCGGCAAACTGTTCATACGAGGAGTTGGTGACGTTTTCAAGAGCTGCATAGCAGCTCCATGTGGTGAAGGGATGGTAATTCAGAGTGATATCTGCCTTGGCAAATCCTCCTACTCGTGTGGTTTGGGTTGGAACTTGAAAATCAAAACTGGAACCGACCCATGTGACTTGGCTTTTGACATTGACAGTCGAAGAAAGCCTCATCGTGACTCCAAGCCATCCGCGCCATTTTGGGCGGTTTCTTAGTGGATTTCCCGTTTCTGTCACTCGAGTGGTGAGGTGGGTGAAACTCGACTGGAAAGAAACAATAGGGAGTGGCGTGAATGACAGTGAAATATTCCAACCCTGGGTTACCGCCTCATCAATATTGGCGAGGCGAATAATGCCTTGATTGAGGAGTTCGGGATCGAGATCAATAAGGTTCCTGAACCGGTTGTGGAAGAATTCTATCGTTGCGGTAAATTCTTCATCGGAGGTGTGATAGTCTAGGCCGAGATCCCATCCGACGCTGGTTTCGGGTTGTACTGAAGGGTTTCCAATCAAGGGGTCTCCTAAGCTGGATAAGCTGGGCAATTTGAATCCTTTCCCATAGCCAGCACGAACCTGGATTGAGGGTAAAAGTTGATAACTCGTCCCAATCCTGGGACTAACCTTCGGCTGAAATCCTTGCGAGATATCAGCACGAATGCCGGAATTCACGGTCAGTTTGTGCCACCAGACCGATGTTAGTTCGGCAAAGGTTCCACCGAGTGTTCGCCGAATGGCAAAGTCATCTGGTTGGTCAGAGGGGCCTCCGAAGGAGCTCAAGTCTTGCGTCCCGTTCCGTCTTCCGCGTTCATGAGTCAACTGTTCACCAAGTGAAAATTTCCATTGTGGGCTGATCGTCCAGGTTGTCGTCATACGTGTTTGAACACGGGTATAGAGGGTTTCAAAGTCAGCCGGTGGCAGGGCAAAGAGAGTTGGAGTCGCAAGAATTCCTGGATTAGAAACGTCTTGAATCCTCCGAGTCACACTCAGAAATACCTGATGGTGCCAACCCGAAGGAATGGGAAAGGAAACGGATACACCGGTCAAAAATTCTCGTGTCTTTCGTCGTTCGGTTTCCCGGAGCAAAGCGAATTCCGAACCTCCGCTGCCTTCTGGAAAACTCCGGACCGTTGAGTCCGTATATTGCCCGTTTAGGTGCATGTCAACGTTGGAATCTGTCTGTAAGGAAAAATTCCATCCAGCCGAATCCATTGAAAATGAATCTTTCTCAATTTGCTCTCCATTTTGGGTATGGGACAGGGAAATATTGGTGGACAACGGTCCAACAGATCCTCCGGTTTGAACAAGCCCTTTGAGATAATCGAATCGACCGCCTTCGCCCAGTAGGCGAAGAGAGGGAGCCGTTGAAGCAGATTTGGTAATGAAATTGATTGCGCCAGCCATGGCTTCAGATCCATAAAATGCCGAGAGAGGCCCTCGAACAATTTCAACTCGATCGATTCGATCAATGGGAATTGTGGAAAGATCAACTGATCCGCCTCGTTGGTTTGTTGAGTCATTCAGGGGGATACCATCAAGCATAATTAGGGTGAAGTTGGGATCGGCCCCTCGGAGATACAGTGAGCTGATTCCACTTCTCCCACTCATTTCATCGGTATGAAGTCCTGGGACTTGTTGGAGCATGGTGAAAACCCGATTGGGCTGAAGGGGAGCAAATTGTTCAGTGTTGAGGATTGTCACGCTCTGAGTCGATTGGTGGGGTCGGGTGGGTTGCGCTGAGCCGGTGACAATCATCGTATCAAGGGTTGTTACTGATGTTTCCTGGGCCTGAACCGGGTTGGGAAGCACCATGCTTAGCCCTGAAAGACTCGCCCAGAGGATCATGCCTGGGAATGGCGGGAAATGGGTCGGCATAATACAATGACATTCCGGTGGGTACCGAAGTTCTCTTATCGGACCGGCACAGCGGTTCTCACCGGATAGGGTCTATACGAATTTTCAATACTTGTCCACTTTTTACAGATGGAAGTTTGTTCATGAAAAAACGCAGATTTCGAACCGAGCCCTCAGCGACCTCTTCCATGCCATCCGGAGTCGTGCATTTAGTTGTCAATGAAGGCGCTGAGCGATTTAGTTACTACGGTATGCGTTCCATTCTGGTCGTGTTTATGACCGGGATGTTACTGAATACACAGGGAACCTTGGATTCCATGGGCGAGGCAGAAGCGAAAAGTTATTTCCATCTGTTTGCCTCGGCCGTGTACTTTTTCCCTTTTTTGGGGGCGATCTTGGCCGATGCCTTTTGGGGGAAATATAAAACCATCATTCTTCTTTCTCTGGTGTATTGTGGCGGTCACGTCGTTTTGGCTTTCGATCACACCCGATTCGGCCTACTTCTTGGATTGACTTTAATTGCGATCGGCTCCGGGGGCATTAAGCCCTGTGTGTCAGCGAATTTGGGGGATCAGTTTGGTTTTGCCAATGGGCATCTTTTAACCAAGGCCTTTGCCTGGTTTTACTTCGCCATCAACGTCGGAGCTTTTGGATCCGTGATGCTCACCCCCTGGCTTTTGGAGCATTATGGCCCGGGCCTGGCATTTGGGGTGCCTGGCATCTTGATGTTTGTGGCCACCATCATTTTTTGGTCTGGCCGGACCCACTATGTCCATATTCCTCCTGACCCGTCCGGTGTGCTTCAAGCGCTTTCTAGTCCACAGGCCTGGCGTGCGATTGGGAAGTTGGCGGGGATTTATGTGTTTGTCGCATTTTTTTGGTCTCTCTATGACCAAACGGCTTCAGCATGGGTTCTCCAATCTCAACACATGAACCGTGTTTGGATGGGTGTTGAATGGTTGCCTTCGCAAATTCAGGCAGTGAATCCCGTCTTGATCATGGTGTTTATTCCTTTGTTTACCTATGTGGTCTATCCGGTTTTGAATAGAATGGTTCTTCTCACATCATTGCGAAAGATGGCCATGGGCTTTTTTATGACGGTTGGGGCATTTCTGATCTCAGCCTATATTGAGCAACAGATTGAATTGGGGATGGTACCGGAGATTGGCTGGCAGTTATTGGCCTTCGTGGTGATTACGGCTGCGGAAGTTATGGTGTCTATTACCTGTCTCGAATTTTCCTATACCCAGGCTCCACTTAAACTCAAATCGCTCCTGATGGGCTTGTTTTTGCTCTCAGTGTCCTTAGGAAACGGGTTTACCGCCTTTGTGAATTTTTGGATTCAGAATACAGATGGGACTGTTGCGTTGACCGGCCCCGGCTACTATTGGTTTTTTGCGGGCGTGATGTTTCTTGTGGCCTGCCTGTTTCTCCTGGTGGTAAAAGGTTACGAGGAAGAAACCTATTTGCAGGGCACAGGACAGGGATGATCTGATCAGGGCATCAAGGCACTCGCCGCTCCAACAATTTCAATGCTTAAGCTTCTTCCTTACACCGTTGGTGGAGATGAATATTATCTCCTCCTCTGTAAACAAGGTTTAGACGAAGAACCCTATGCAGATCTGATGTATGTTCAATCATTGACAAGGAGGAATAGGAAATCTAAAAAAAACGGAAGAAGCGACGGAGGACAGGGAGGGGAAGTTATTAAAGAATCAGGGCATTTTTTTCTTTTGGCTGAGGTACAGAATTTGATTCACCCGAAAGGTCTGGTTGTAGTGGCCGGATTGGATATACTGAGAATGAAAGCATCGTCCATCAAACATCATCAATCTGTTTGGACGCTTTTCGATGAGTTTCAGTAATTCCTAATATCCATTTCCCTCGTTGATATACCTATTGTCTCGACAAGCGAAGAGGGGATTGAAAATTATGCTATTTTTGAAGTTTTCATACCCTTTCGGGCTGGTAAAAAATTCGCTGCTTGGTTCCAGCTGGTCCGCAAGCTGTCGGATAGTCCTGTCAGGCATGGGTGGTACGCGTTCGAGTCCTGTCGGTCGATGGCGGTATACACCGGTTCCATCTGTACAAGAACCTGCAGGATTCAGGTAGACCATCGCGGTGATATCCTGATCGATGTGAGGTTGGCGTTGCCCTACGTTTAGTTGGTAGTTGTCAGTCTTGATGCCTTGAAAGACGACTGGTTGTGGTGAGGAAAATATATAGAGAGGACATCCCCAAATGGCGCTCATGGCTTCCACCAGTTCCCGATGTTCATGATCGAGGCAGGCTCGAACGCCTGGAAAATTTCCCACGATTTCGAACCGGGTGGTATAGGGGAGGCTCAACGCGACTTTGAGGATTTCCTCAGGGTATTGCTAGAAATCATCCACGATCACGACCTGATGTTGTCCCAGTCCAACGCGCTGAATTGATACTGTTTGGTGCGGATTGAGGGCGAGAAGATTCGAGCGGATGTAATTGGACATGGAGTCCCTATTCGTATTTGTACTCGGCTAGGATGTATTTAAAAAAAATGGTCTTCATCAAAACGAGGGGGTAGCTGCTATCGACAAACCCCTTCCGGATAGAGATCCAGTCCCCCGAAATGGAAGTAGATGGCTTGGATATATCGCTGCTTA